>NZ_JASJOJ010000068.1:0-21436 GCF_038519165.1 Photobacterium sp. SP02 | reverse complement strand
TCCGGCACCCGTTCTGTTTTCTGAATAATGATGCCTTTGGTGGTAATTTGGCCTTTGTAGTCGTAGTCGACATCAAACAGAAAATAGTTGAGCGGTATCATAATCACCATACTTATTGCCCATAGATACAATGCGCTAATATCAGGACTCAAAAAGTAAAATAGCCCCCAAGTAGCACTTACCATGCCAGCCACAATAAAAGAACTGTATGACTTAAAATTTGTTCTTAATATACACTCCCACTCATGCACCACCTCAGCCTCCAGCACTTGTTGATGCTGTTGCTGTTTATATTCTTCCGAATATTCCGGAAAAGATAATGTCGTCGTCATAATTCCTCTACTTTTACTGGAATCAGTTGTTGGCCAATCATATCGGTTACCTGACCATCTTTCATCACATCCGATTGTGTCTGGAGCTGCGGATGCAACTGATATTTATAGTGCTGTGCCGTCTGCTGTGATTCGGCAAAGGGGTTGCGGTTGTTCACCACAGCAAACACCATGATGGTATCAATACGCTCTACCCAGATAGGAATATCCAGCACCAGCGTCGGCACCTTGTGTTCATCAAATTCCCAATCGCCCCGGGCGATATCCTGTTCGGTCAGCTGACAGGTAAAAGCATCAACTTTGGTGGTTTTGTAGTAGCCTTCGTAAACTTCCCGCTCCCGCAACCCGGAAACAGTGACGCCGACCTCGATGCGCTGTCCAGGCCGTTGCTGCGGAAAAGTGAGCTTCAACTGCTGCTGAAAGGTATAAGGCAAAGGCGCATAAGGGGAGGCGACTTTGCCCGGTAGTTGCCTGGCTCTTTTAACCACCGCCTCAATGTGCGGCTGATTGAGAATTTGTAGCAGCGCCTGATATTCAGTTTCTGCAGTCCAGTCACCTTTGGGCTCTTCCCCCCAGACACTGTTGCGCAGCCAGCTTTCCAGCGGGGATTGTTGCAGGGCATTGATGATCACCGAAACGGCCAAGTAAGCGATCCCCAGCCAGAACCAAGCCGCCACCATCCAGCCTTGGAGTACAGTTCCAATAGCCATACCTTTTGCTAAAGATACCAGCCCCCGAATCGCTAACACACCCCAAACAAATCCCTGTATGCCTAAAATCACACTCTTAGTATAAAGGAGGCCTTTTTCCACCATAAAATCAGCTTTCTCAGCATCCTGCCAGGTTCGATAGGCTTCCCACCCCGCCGCGACAACACCCAGCATGCCTGCCAGCATGGAGCGCTGAAGATAACTTCGCGCTAACGCTTTTGTATCGACACCTTTGTCTATTGAAACAATGTGATTCAACCTTTGCTCAAGCAAAGAAGGATGCTGCTTCACCTTATCAAATGCCAGCCCGCGGAAGATCTCACTGGTGGCATGCATCAGCCAGGCGGTGCTGAAACCCACCACATGACGCTGGGTATTCACGTCGGCATTGGGTGTGGAGGCCAGCGTCTCTTCCACTGCGTATTGTTGGGCGACCACGTTAATAGCATTAAGAAACGCCACAATAAAATCGAGCCGGCCGAGCCGACTGAACCCCTGATTGGCCCTGTCCAGAATACTGTTGAACGCCTGCAATTTTGCGCCGTTGAAACTGTCGTATACCCCAGGTGCCTCGGTGATCATCCGGGCGACACGGGTTTCCATTTTCTGCTGTTTCAGTTCCAGCGCAGCCCGGTTAGGTGAGTCAGCAGGCATCCGCCTGAGCTGCTCATCCAGCGATTGCCACTCTGAGACCGCACCGCTAAAGCGCTGACGGAAGGCCTGACGGGTCTCCTCAAACGCCGGATTCAGACCGATTTTGCCCTGAGAGATCTGCTCCAGACTCCAGGTCATCGCCGCGACATTGAAGCCACCGCGAAAGCCGCCTTTTTTCAGGGCGATCCCTAAATAGGTAAAATACCCCTTCTGGAATCCCATGCCTGCCGTTTTTTTCACCGCTTCAATGGCACTGTCAATCAAACCGCCCAGCGGCACCGTCATGGATAAGGTTTTTTGGTAAAGTGCCGATTCTGTCCCCAGCCCAAACCCCAGCACGCTGTTCAGACCGGCGACCACACCAGTAACAGGCACCGATTCACGCTGCAGATCAAGCACATCGCTTTCTTTCACCAGTTCATCGGCTTTGGTATAGAACTCCGCCGAGAAAAATGAGGTGGCCAGTGCCATCAGGTTATCCGGTGTCTCCTGCACCAGCGCCTCGGCCAGCTTCTGCTGCATGGCGTCATCGCTGGCGCTGCTGTTGAGTGCAGGCAGGATCTCCCCGAAGAGTTCCATCAGATAAGCCATGTGATCGCTGTACAGCATGTCCAGCCCGAGACGCATCGGCTCAGTACCCAGTGTGGGCAAGGCGGCTAACAGCTGGTCAAAGGCGCCGGGGATCGCCGCATACGCGCCCGCCTGCGACGCCAGATAGGCTTTATAAAAGGTATCCAGCCCGTCCCAGTTTACCTGTGAGTGGGCTTTTCGACGTTCGGTATATTCCTGCACATAGTCTTCAACCCCGAAAAAGCCCATGGCTTCCAGCTTGGCCTGCGCCTTGAGGCTGGCCTGTTCGTATTGGTTAAGCAGCTCAAGCCTGGCTGACAAAGTATTATCTGGTCCCGTATGCAGTACGGGTATCTGATACTGATATTCCAGACAGGTATCCAGTGCGCTTTCAAAATCAAGCCACTGTTCCGGCTGGATTGCCGGCATTTTATCTTGCGGGATCGACACCCGAACCATGGAGCGAATGGCTTCTGCCAGCACCACTTTGCGGTGGGTTTGCTCATCGGGCGTGGTGGTCAGTACCGGCTCCAGCAGGGCAAGATAGAGATCGCTCAGATCGGCCAGCGGATCGTCCAGGGCCACTATCTGCTGTCCGTGTGCTGACGGTGCCTGATAGGTGTAACTGGCCAGTGTCTTTTTCGGCGGGACATGAATAAAATCGTTCGGTTTGCCGGGCTCACCTGTCAGCGGCGCGCAGGTTCCGGCAAAAGGATCCAGTCCTTCGACGTTCACATCGGCAACAGCACATTTCACCGTGGCGACATCAGCGCGATGAGTATGCTGACCCGATTCATTCAGATCGACTTTGCGCAGCCAGTTGTCGCGGGCCTGTGCATCGGTGAGATAAAAATCGCAGATACGATCTGTCCAGCGCTTCACGGAATAGGCCAGGTAATACGGACTCGCCGTAGCGCAGAGAATATGGCTTTTCGGTTGCTGAGGCTCCGCCTTTGCGCGTGCTTGCGCCGTGTGGCCTTCTACCCGGCGAAACTCTCCCTGCTCAATCATGTATTCTTCCAGCTGCCACGCTTCCGATTCTGGCAGCGGATGCAGCGCATACAGCCAGCCGTCACGGATCTGACGCAGAGTGTAGGGTGTCTCTGCTGACTGAAAAATCCCCCCGGAAAACACCTCTGTATCCTGAACGGGGTGCAAGCCCTGTCCTTTTTCGTTACGTGCATCAATGGCGTAACGCACCGGGGAAAGGGCCGTAAACTGACCTGCTTCCGCTTCAGCCACTTTCACCACAGGAAAGTCGACCCAGCCCTGCGACTGATTGCTGATGGCGAAAACGCCGTCTCCCAGCATCATTGCAGAAGCCGGGTAACGTGCGTCCTGACCATGGGTGTAAATCCCCACCGACTCAAGGTAAACCTGACTGCCAATGCTCAGCTGTGTTTTGTTATCACGCCAGAATGGATTGAGTGACAGCAATGATTCCAGCGTCATATGGTGCCGCTCTGCGATACCGGATAAGGTCTCTCCCTCAACCACTGTGTGCTTTTTACGTTGCCCGCCATTTTCTGTCAGCGGGATAATCTGCTGCATGTCCAGCTTCACGCCATGTTGATCCAGAAAGGCGGTATCGACACTGTTAACGGCATCGTCAGACAGTGCTTCCTGGCTATAGAGCAGGTATTGATCCTGAACCGTCTGGCCGTTTCGCTGCCAGAGGGCAAGGATGAACTCAAGCGGTTGATCAATCGCGGGCTCAGGATACATGGCCTCCGCACGGCTCTGGGTAACCTGAAAGCGCGGATAGGTTTCCCCCATACAACGGTATTCGCTGATCAGTTTGCCTGCCAGAAAATGATAGAGATAACCCTTGGTCGGCAGGCCCAGTTGCTCTCCCATCTGAATCGCCGGGCGAACAGGCACAAAGGCTTCCTGAATCACAGCAGCAGACTTGTCGTGTGGCAGGACAGCATCCACGCCAAAACTCACCAAAGGGTTGGTTCGCCAATTTACCTGCAGTGACTTTTCTTCATCCTTCCTGACTTCGCACGACACATGAGTATGCTGGCCCTGCGCTTTCTCTGACCATTGCGTGAGCGGGCCTTCTTGCTCAGACTGATTTAATTGCAGCGACAGATAAGGTTTGACGTATTGTCGGTACAGCGCCGGCCGGCAAGCAAATGCCACAGAATAGGCATATTCAGGTACAGGCTCTGTCTCTTGAACCGGTTCAGGTTTAGAGCTGTAAATTCGCTCATCCAGTGGCTGATAAGCGGCTTTGACAAAACGTTTGGGCTGTTTGTAATCAGACGACATGAAGAAAGCACCGTTGGGATCAAAAATGGCCCTATTTTAAGCAGTACACCGGTTATGCGCATTTGGCATTATGTCGTAAACAGCCGGCAAATTCACAGTTGCCGCTGGCAATACAACTATTTATCTTGTTTTGCGCTCAATATCACAACCACTCACTGCACTTTCTGGTGCCAAAATAACGCCAGCCGGATTGTCACCGTGACCCGAGCGCCGCAACCCATTACAATCATCAAACTCTTTTCTGCTTTATCAATCAGGTGTCTGCATGGCCCATCAGCTCGATACACTGGATCTCAATCTCATGCGCTTGCTCAAGGCGGTGGTTGATCATAAGAGTATTAAAGTCGCGGCGGCGCAGCTCGGGATCTCTCAGCCCAGTGCCAGCCGTGGTGTGGCCAGATTGAAGACCACGTTCAATGACCCGCTGTTCGTGCGCAAGCCGCACGGTGTGGAGCCCTCTCCGATGGCGCTGCGCTTAGCCGAAGAGTTCGACAACATCCTGGCGCCCATTGCCAAGGTGTTGCACGAGTTTGAGGATTTCAGTGCCCAGGCGTATGACGGCCAGCTCTCGCTGGTCATCGATCCGTATCTGCTCGACGAGCAGGGAGCGCGCCTGCTGAGCGGCTGTTACCAGGCCTTTCCCCGTGCGACGTTTTCCTTTTCCAGCTGGAACAATAACAGCCAGGGTGAAATGCTCGAAGGCATGCATGATTACTGCATTTTGGATCAGGAAACCGAGCTGTCGAACGACATCTATATGCGCCCGCTGTTTACGGAAAAGCGGATGATACTGGCCCGGCATAACCACCCGAGCCTGTCGCTGGATAAAGACAGCAACGACTGGGAGGCAGTCGCACAATTGCCGATTGTGTCTCTGCCGGCCCCCGCTTCGTACAATCCGTTGTGTACCGTGGAGTCTGAGTATCAGCGCATGGGCTATCAGCCGAACGTACTGCTCAAAACCTACAGTTTACGCGTCGCAGCCGAGATGCTGCGCAATACCGATGCCATCATGTACGCCAGCAAAAGCTCCATCCGGCTTTTTCCGGATCTGGTTGCCTACCCTATGCCTGCCGTCAACCGGGAATTCAGTGACTTTGTTATCTCCGGCGGTTTTTTACAGACCAACAGAAATCACCCGATGCACCAGCATTTACATCGTATTGTAAAGAACCTGTTCAAACACCCGCTCTGAACCATCAAGAGATATTCAAAAATGAATATCTCAATTACCTGTCCAGACCCGGTGCCGCGGGCTACTCTAGCCTTACTCCATAACATTTTACTGCACAGTTAACAAAAGTACGGTTTCAGCGTTTTTCTCCCTGCTGGCGGGACCTCATGTCCTTCAATGTTATGCATTTAATTAAATTCATTTAAAGGTGAATGATGTTTCTTGCACGAATCTTTCTGCTGCTGGCTATCGCCTCTGAAGTTGCCGGTACCAGCACCATGAATCTGCTCAGCCAGCAAGGCGCACTCTGGGGCTATGCGGCCATGTATCTATTGATCACTGTGTCTTACTACTTCCTGTCGCTGGCGGCGAAGAAAATTGCCATCGGTGTGGCGTATGCGATATGGGAGGGGCTGGGCATTACCCTGATCACTCTGGTGTCACTGCTGGTGTTCAAGGCCGATTTGAACAGTCAGGAACTGCTTGGCCTGGGGTTAGCCGTGGCAGGCATTGTGATGGTGACGCTGGGTGAAGCGCAGTCAGACACCCGCGCCACCAAAACGAAGGTTTCAATGCCGCACTCAGCCTCAGCAAGGAGTCGATCATGAGTCAGTTCTTTACCCTGTCCTTCGGCTTTGTGGTGCTGGCGGCTTTGGTCGACATTGCCGCCAACATGGCGCTGACCCGTTCAAACGGCTTCAAGCACAAATTCTGGGGCGGCTTGTCCATCGCGCTGGTCTTGTGTGCTTTTACGCTGCTGGCTCAGGCCGTCAAAGAGATTGATTTAGCGGTGGCTTATGCATCATGGGGCGCCATAGGTATTCTTGGCACCGCCATTGGCGGCTCTGTCTTGTTTAAACAACGACTTTCACCGCTTGGCTGGACAGGTATTTTTGTGGTTATCGCTGCGGTGATTGTGATGAAAACCGCTTAAAGATGAAATGCTTTAATAAATAAAGAAGAGATAAGATCCAATAGCGAGAGAAAATAACTCTCGCTATTGGGTGTTATAAAAAAATTATGGCTGAATGGCAGTCACATATGGGTCCCAGTTAATTTCTTTAATCAGCTGGTCATCTTTAAAGACTTGTACCCAGAATGTATACGCCGCTTTTTGCTGAGTGCCCGGATTCGGACGACCCGGCAGTGTGGCTGTCGCCTGAACATACGGCATGTAGGCCGTTTGGCGAACAAAAGGCACATTGACACTGTCATTCATTGGAATACCGTCTTCCTGATAGACATAGACTTGTGTATTGCCCTGATAGGCCGCCCAGCCTTTGATCAAGGTACTGTTCCATTCGTGTTCCGCGTCAATCAGGACTGAATAATGGCTGCCATCTTCTGAGACACCCACTTTCGGAAACGCAGACCAGCGAATCACATCGCCGTTATTGACCTTGATACTCAGCTCATAAGAACCCTGCGAATTATCGATGACCAGGCTGGGATCAGCAAACATCTGAACCGCTTGATAACCTTGCGCACCATTTTCAATGGCTTCGCAGTCGATGACAATTTCGACTTTGTTTATGGTTGCCATGACGTTGTTCCTCATATTTTTTATATGCCTTCCCTTATAACCGCACTATTCAACCGAATGACAAGTCAATCGAATGAAAAGCATGATTAAAAATGCCGGGAGCGATAAAAATAAAGATCGACTCTTTATTTCATTTGTTATTTATCAGTTAAATGAAGATAAACTTCATTGCTTATGAGGTTAGCTAATATTCTGGGGAATTCTAATCAATATCAAAAAAGAAGAAATTATTTTTATATTTTAATTCAAAGGATTATGAAAGCTTCATTCAGATTATTTCTGTTATTTGATCTGCCGCCATGATTACATGTAATAAATACACTTATCATATACACAACCCGCCAAATTCATGACGGGCTGTGTACTCTGCTTTTACAGACGATCACATAGTAAAACCGAACTGCAGGGCCGCACCATAGTTGTTGTCCTGGCCGTATTGCAATGCCAGATCAACCGCAACCACGCCGAACGGACTCAGGCCGATACCGGCACTCATGGTATCTTCCGCAGAGTCAGTCAGGCTCAGGCTGTAACCGGCGCGCAGCTGCACCCAGTCCCAGCCATTCAATTCCATACCCAGCCGTGCATATTGCGTCGCCAGATCAAACTCTTTGAAATATTTCTGCTCCGTCAGATCCACATCAGCAGCAGCGGTAAACCAGCTGTTGCTGTATGCAGCGCCCAGGGTGTATTTAGGCTCAACCAACAAAGTCTTGCTGGTAAATTTGCCTGGCTGACCTGCGGGGGATTCCGGTGTGTTGGTTTCCAGCTCCTGCTTAAACAGGTTACGGCCGCTGAAACCTAGGGTTACTGTCGGGATCGGCTGATACGCCAGACCGATATCCAGGTTGAAGGCAGTATCATCCTGATATTCGTTTTCAAATTCGAAGTCACTGTTATCAAACTGGCTGACGGTGTTTTGGAAGCTCACGGCAATCAGCTGCTGAATCTTAGGTGAGATACCCACAGACACCTTCTGCTCCGGCAAAGAGACAGTAGGTAATTCGAAAGATTTACCCATGGTTAAACCGACATCGACGATGCCGCCGGCAATACCCAGCACATCAGACTGGAGATTATCGAGATCCGGCGGATTCGAGCCATCCACGCCGGCCAAATCATCAGGATCAATATTGGCCTGAGCCAGGCTGACAATCTGCGCCTGAGTGAACAAACTCATGCTCAGATAACGGTTCGGCACAGCAACGGCCGCTCCGATACTGATATCTGCCTTGAGTTTGCCTTCGTCCATGGCCAGCAGTGCCGCTTTCCATTCATTGATCAGGGCATCAGAAACCGGGCTGCCGCCGCTATTATCTATCGCCATTTCCAGCTCGTCATTCACATCCTGGAAATCTTCCACTTTCTGATTCAGCTCGTCCGGATCATGAATACTGATCCCAACCGCTGGCAGTAACACGCCAAAATCATCGGTCTTATTATAATGGGCCACCAGCGCCGGGTTATAAAAGCTGGCTGTCAGATAACTGGCGGACGCGACACCGGTGCCACCCATGGCCACGCTGCGCGCATCTGCACCATTTACCGCGGCCTGAGCGGAAAATGTGCTGACTGACAAAGCCGTAGCCACTGCCAGTGTGAGTCCCTGCAATTTAATATTCATAAGTATTAGTATTTTTTTGCCGTGAATTTGTCAAAAAAGTCATCAAGAAGCGCCCATTATATAAGCGGTTTTACGCTTAACAATGACAATATCAATAACAGTGAAGTGCTGCACAAATCTCGCGGATGTGTAATACCAGCGCAAAATTGTAATGCAAGATATATCGTTGTTAAACGTGAGTAACTTATCATAACGTCTAATTTACAATGCATAATTAGATGATTCTTTCAGAGAAGTATTCCATTGCAGTGATAAAAAATGTAACCTTCGCCACGATTATATTAATAATAACTGCATGTTCATGCTGGTGAGCTTCACTCGACCCAGCACAAAAACACGTTGTATCAGTTACTTAAAGGTCAATCATGTCAGAACAAGTGATAACTGGCGCAAACAAGCGTAAAGCGCCTTGGCTCATGTTTATTCTGCCATCATTCATCGGTGTGCTGCTGTTTATGGCACCAATCACCGTAGGTGGAGAGATAACCATCCCTATTGCCTTAATGGCAAAAGCAATCCAGAACCTGTTTGAAGGTAGCCTGACGGCCATCGTCACCACCGTCATTACACTGACGGCGCTTTGCTCGACTCTGGTTCGCCTCACCAAACCCCGTTTTATTGAACGTAAACCTTTTATTGCCAATCTGTTTAAGCCAAGCCTGCCTTGGTACATCGTTCAATTGCTGGGGGCGACCTTTGCCATTCTGACGTTCTTTAAAGTCGGTCCGGCTGCTATCTTTGACGGAAATACCGGCGGCTTGGTGCTGAACGACCTGCTGCCCGTGCTGTTTGCGGTCTTCCTGTGTGCGGGCTTTTTCCTGCCCCTGCTGACCAACTTCGGTCTGCTGGAATTCTTCGGAGCAATGCTGACCAAAGTGATGCGTCCGCTGTTTAATCTGCCGGGCCGCTCCGCCATCGACTGTATGGCATCCTGGCTGGCCGACGGCAGTGTTGGTGTGCTGCTGACCAGCAAACAATACGAAGAAGGCTTCTATACCAAGCGTGAAGCTGCGGTTATCGGTACCACTTTCTCTGCCGTTTCCATTACGTTCAGCCTGGTGGTGATCGCGCAGGTTAACCTGGAACACATGTTCCTGCCTTTCTACGCCACTGTGTGTCTGGCGGGTGTGGTGGCGGCCATTGTTGTTCCGCGTCTGCCGCCTCTGAGCCGCAAGCGTGATGAATTTGTCTGCGGCACCCCGGCCGATGCCAACATGGATGCCCTGCCTGACGGCCACACTGTGCTGAGCTTCGGTCTGGAAAAAGCCTTTGAGCGTGCCAGTAAAGTCACCAGCTTACGTAAAGTGGTCAATGACGGCGTCAAAGCCGCTGTCGATATGGTGTTCGGTGTCCTGCCTGTAGTCATGGCCATAGGTACACTGGCGCTGCTGGTTGCCGAGAACACGCCTGTGTTTGACTGGCTGGGTAAACCCTTTATCCCGCTGCTGGAACTGCTGCAGATTCCGGAAGCGGCTGAAGCCTCCAAAACCATAGTCGTCGGCTTTGCTGATATGTTCCTGCCTTCGATTCTGGCAACCGAAATCCAGAGTGATCTGACTCGCTTTGTGATTGCAGCACTGTCTGTAACACAGCTGATTTATATGTCTGAAATCGGTGCTCTGCTGCTGGGCAGCAAGATCCCGGTGAAAGCCTGGGAGCTGTTCGTGATCTTCATTCTGCGTACCCTGGTCACCCTGCCGGTTATCGCACTGATGGCTCACCTGATTTTCTAAGACCACTCACAAGATCCCCCTGACAAAAAGCGGCTGAAAACAGCCGCTTTTTTATACCTGCATCGCTGAGCACTTAATAAATCCTGTCTTCACTGTCCGGATCGAACAGCACCGCTTTGCTCACATCGACCGCGAATAAGAAATCGCGTCCCGTCACAGGATGGCTTTCAGGGTCTAATCTAGCGGTCACTTCCTGATCGTTAAACTGTGTGACCACCAGGGTATCCGCCCCCGTCGGCTCTACCACGTCCAGCTGATTACTGATCTGTCTTTCAAACGCGGCCGGCGGATTCGCCGTTGCCTGACGGATCTGCTCAGGACGAAGCCCCAGTATCACTTCACGATTCACCCAGGCAGACAGATCTTTTCCTCTCTCAGGCAAAGGAATACTGACCCGCTCGCCGTCCCGGTTATGCAGTTCTATGGCCAAGCCGTCAGTGAGCGCTCTCAGGTAGCTGCGGATGAAATTCATCGAGGGCGAGCCCATAAAGCCCGCCACGAACATATTGACCGGGTTGTTGTAAATCTGCTCCGGGCTGGCAAGCTGCAGCAAGACACCGTCTTTCATCACAGCAATGCGGTCGGCCAGCGTCATGGCTTCAATCTGATCATGGGTGACGTAAACTATGGTGGTTTTCAGCCGCTGATGCAGCTTCTTGATTTCAGTACGCATTTCCACCCTGAGTTTGGCATCCAGGTTACTGAGCGGCTCATCAAACAGATAAATCTGCGGCTCACGGGCCAAGGCTCTGCCCATGGCAACCCGCTGGCGCTGGCCGCCCGACAACTCAGCCGGCTTGCGATCGAGCAGATGATCGATCTGCAGCATAGTCGCCACTCTGTCCACTTCCAGGGCAATCTGAGCCTGAGGCACTTTGCGCATTTCCAATCCGAAGGCGATATTGCGGCGTACCGTCATACTGGGGTACAGCGCATAAGACTGAAAGACCATGGCGATATCCCTGTCTTTGGGCGGCAAATGCGTCACGTCTTTGTCACCTAACAAAATCGCGCCGTCACTGATACTGTCCAGCCCGGCTATGGTATTCATCAGCGTAGACTTACCGCAGCCGGAAGGGCCGACCAGCACCAGAAACTCACCGCTGTCTATCTTGATATCTATCGCTTTCAGCGCGTGGTAATCGCCATAATGCTTATTTACGTCTTTGATATGTAAGCTCGACATCGTCATTATCCTTTGACTGCACCGGCAACCAGTCCACGCAGGAAGTACTTACCGGAGATGATGTAGATAAAAATGGTCGGGATAGCGGCAATAATGGCGGCCGCCATATCCACGTTATATTCCTTCACACCGTGACTGGTGTTAACCAGGTTGTTGAGAGCGACGGTAATGGGCTGAGACGCCGGGCCGGAATACACCACCCCAAACAGAAAGTCGTTCCAGATATTGGTGAACTCCCAGATTAGCGTCACGACTATGATCGGGCCTGAGAGCGGTAACACTATGTGGTAAAAGGTCTGGAAAAAGCCGGCACCGTCCAGCTTAGCAGCAGAGATCAGCTCAGTCGGCAGGCCCACGTAATAATTACGGTAAAACAGGGTCGTGAACGGAATACCGTAAATGGTATGGACCAGAATCAGGCCAGGCACTGAGTTCGCCAGCCCGAGATACCCCAGTGTCTGTGCCATTGGCAGTAACACCGCCTGAAACGGAATAAAACAGCCCAGCAGCATCAAGGCGAAGAACACTTCACTGCCCCTGAAGCGCCACTTTGCAAGGACATAGCCATTAATGGCGCCTATGGCTGACGCCAGCACCACGGCCGGTAAGGTGATTTTGAAAGAATTCCAAAAATAGGCGGACACACCTTCACAGCTCAAGCCGGTACAGGCGGATGACCAGGCTTTTTGCCAGGCCTCTGTGGTCGGAGACTGTGGCGGCAGTATCAGATTGCCGGTCCGTATTTCGGCTAAATCTTTCAGTGAATTAAACACCATTACCACCAGCGGCATGATGAAATACAGCGCAAAGAGTATCAGGATCAGGTACGTGACAGCCCGCCCGGCTTGCTGGCTCCAATTGGCATTAACCATGCTTCTTCTTCCTCAGTTCGGAGTACAGATAGGGGATCAGAATGGCAATAAAACCCATCAGGGTGATCATGGCGCTGGCCGAGCCAATCCCTATCTGGTTACGTCCAAACGCATACTGATACATAAAAGTGGCGGGTAAATCGCTCGCGTAGCCAGGCCCGCCGGAGGTCAGCACTACCACCAGATCGAAGCTCTTGATCGCCAGATGAGACAGGATAATGAAGCAGCTGAAGAAGATCGGCCGCATGATAGGCAATACAATGCGGCGATAAATCGTCGGCATGGTTGCACCGTCTATCTGCGCGGCTTTAATGATGGCGCTGTCTACCCCCCGCAACCCGGCCAGCATAATGGCCATCACGAAACCTGATGCCTGCCACACCGCCGCAATCACTATGGTGTAAATCGCCATGTCCTTATCCACCAGCCAGTCAAACTGAAAACGGGTGAAGCCGATGTCGTGCAGGAGTTTCTCTATGCCGATTTGAGGATTGAGTATCCATTTCCAGGCGGTGCCTGTCACAATCAGGGAAAGTGCAAACGGGTACAGGTAAATGGTTCGCAGCACACCTTCGGCCCGTATTTTCTGATCCAGCAAGATGGCCAGCAGCGTACCCACCGCAATGGCAATCACAATAAACAGAACACCGAAAATAAACAGATTGGTATAGGCCACCGTCCAGCGATCCATGCTGAACAATTTGCTGTAATTGCTCAGGCCGATGAAATCATATTTAGGCAGCATGCGGGAATTGGTGAACGACAGCACCAACGACCAGAGAATAAATCCATAGGTAAACACCAGAGTGATCACCATGGAGGGGGCTAGCACTATCTTAGGCAACACGGCTTGCAGTTTGTCGGCCAGACTTTCCCGTGGCGGCGCGCCCGACAGTGGCTGAGCTTGGGTTCCAATAGTCATAACAAGGCTCTTGTCAAAATAGGCAGGAAAGCCGGTACCCGTTTGTACCGGCCTGTGTGGCTGACGTGGATTACTGCGCCAGCTCGATAGCCGACACCAGACGCAAAGTGGCCGCATCCGCCGTCATGTCGTTGTCATTGAAATAATTGGTCACGACGTCATACACGGCCCCGCTGACTGCCGGCTCCATGGCCATGGCATGGGCAAAGCTGGGTACCAGTGAGCCGGATTTAGCGCTGGCCTGAAAATCGGACATCGACTGCTTAGCACAGCTGTCGTAGCGGGCCATTGACACATCCGGACGTACCGGAATGGAGCCTTTTTTCAGGTTGAACTCCTCCTGGAATTCCTTCGACACCAGCAGGCGCGATAAATCCTGCTGGGCCGCCTGTGCCTCTTTGCCCTTTTGCTCAAACATCATGAAAGCATCAACATTGAAGTTAAACGCATTCTGCGTTCCCGGCACTGTGGCACAGAGATAATCCTTGCCTGGCTGTTTACCGGCAGCGGCAAACTCCCCTTTTGCCCAGTCACCCATGATTTGCACAGCGGCTTTGCCGTCTATGACCATCGCGGTCGTCAGGTTCCAGTCACGTCCCGGCATGCCCGGATCCATGTAGGATTTGAGCTTTTTGAAGGTCGCAAAAGCCTGTGTCATGGTGTCTGAACTCAGCGCCTGCTTATCCAGCGCCACAAAGGCCTGGCGATACCAGTCGTCACCACCGACTCCCAGAGCAACCTGTTCAAACACAGTGGCGTCCTGCCAGTCCTGCCCGCCATGGGCAAACGCGACAAAACCGGCCTGCTTGGCCTTGTCCATAAAGGCGAAGAACTCATCCCAGCTTTGTGGCACTTTGCCGCCGTTCACCTGATCCAGAATCGGCTTGTTAATCCACATCCAGTTGATCCTGTGTACATTCACCGGCGCGGCAACATAACTGCCCTGATATTTATGGATATCGGCCACGGCTTTTGGCAGCAAAGCGTCCCAGCGCTCACTGGTGGCAACCTCGTCCAGTTTTGCCAGCACACCCAGATCACCCCACTGGGCAATTTCAGGGCCGGCTATCATGGAGGCGGAAGGCGGATTACCCGAAATGGCACGCGACTTCAGCACTGTCATGGCCGTTTCACCGCCGCCGCCGGCCACCGCAAAGTCCGTCCAGCTGTGACCTTCCTCCTTCATCATCTTTTGTAGAATGGCAAGCGCTGCCGCTTCGCCACCTGATGTCCAGTAATGCAGCACTTCAACATTGCCGGCGTGTGCTTGTCCCGTTAGCAGCGACGCCAAAGTTGCCGCCATCAGTGTTTTGTTCAGACCTTTCACGTTTTATCCTCCCTGGATAACTATTATTGTCGTTGCCAAACAGCCGCATCCCGGCACCGATCACCCTGCTGGGCAGGCACGCGGATTGTTGCTGATTTGTTAACTTTTTGTTTATCAATTATTCATCGGGAGAGTAAGTAAGTCACTGAGTGCTTGGTAAGCACGTGTAAGCAGTTTGTATCAATTCACTTACAAATTAAGCCATTGAAAAAATACAGAAAAGTTCACGTTCGGCGGGTACGTTGCTTTAGCGCATTGTGTTGCTGCATTGTTTTGCTGCATTGTATTGGCGTATTGCTTGGCCGCATTGCTGCGGGGACAGGTCAAAAGTATGGCGAGAAAAACAACAACCCCTGCCGTGGCAGGGGTTGCTGAGAAGGTAAGCGCTAGGTAGCCCGGTTTTACCCTTTGTAGACCTTAGGGTTAAAGACATCACGCAGCCAGTCACCCAGCAGGTTGATCACCAGCACCAGAGTCACCAGCACAATGCCAGGAAACGCAGTGATCCACCAGGAACCCGAGAAGATGTAGTTAAAGCCGATGCTGATCAGTGAGCCCAGTGACGGCTGATCAACCGGCATTCCCAGCCCCAGGAAGGACAGTGCCGCTTCCGACATGATGGCATTGGCCACCTGCACGGTGGAGATCACCAGGATAGGCGACAGGCAGTTCGGCAAAATATGACGGAACATAATGCGCAGTGATTTCAGGCCCATCACCCGGGATGCTTCAACATACTCTTTTTTCTTCTCTGCCAGCACAGATGCCCGCACCGTACGTGCATACTGCGGCCATTCCGCAATACCGATAATCACCACCAGCATCACAATGGCGTACTGACTGTAAAAGTCACTGCCAAAGCTGGCTTTGAAAATCGCCGATACGATAATCGCCACCATCATAGTCGAGAACGACAGCTGGACATCGGCAATGCGCATCAGGAAGCTGTCGATACGGCCACCGAAGTAACCGGCACAGAGTCCGACTATGATGCCGATAAACAGCTGCAGCGCGACGGCAAACAGGCCAATGGCCAGTGAGATCCGCAGCCCGTAGATAATGGTCGACAGAATATCACGGCCCTGATCGTCCGTACCCAGCAGGAAGCGGGCGTCGCCAAACTCCATCCATGACGGTGCCAGCTCTGAATCCATAATATCAATGCTGTTCAGATCATACGGATTCATTGGCGACAACAGCGGTGCGAACAGTGCCGTCAGAACAAAGAGCATAAACACAGTAAAGCTGGCAATGGCCACTTTGTCTTTCTTAAAGAAATAAATGAAATCTGAGTTCAGAAAACGCTGCCAGCGTGAAGGCGCGTCAGTAGTCTTGGTCGTCATGATTACGCTCCTTTGCCGGTCAGGTTTACAGTCGGGTTGATCAGTCCGTATAACAGGTCAACCAGGGTATTGGTCACTACGAAAATCAGACCAACAAAAATGACATAAGCCGTAATCAAAGGGGTATCTACCCGGTTAACCGCTTCCAGAAACAGGAAACCCGTCCCCGGCCACTGGAATACAGTTTCCGTCAGAATGGTGTAAGCCACCATGGTGCCGATTTGTACCCCACCTACGGTGATCACCGGCAGCATGGTATTTTTCAGCGCGTGCTGATAATACACCTTGTTCTGTGCCAGACCTTTGGCGCGGGCAAATTTCACGTACTCGGTACTCAGCGCTTCGAGCATTTCCGAGCGCACCAGGCGGATAAAGAGCGGCAACATGATAGACGCCAGTGAGATACTCGGCAGCACCAGGTGCGCCAGACCATCCAGCGTGAAGAAGCCGGAATTCCAGCCGAATACATTCGCCGTTTCGCCCCGTCCGAACGATGGTAACCAGCCTAATTCGATTGAGAAAACATACATCAGCATAATGGCGGTCAAAAAGACCGGAATGGAGATACCCACTATGCTAAAGCCCATGATCACTTTCGTCAGGGCGCTGTTGGGGTGTATGGCCGAATAAACGCCTAAGGGGATCGACACCACAACAATAATCAGTGACGCAGCAAACACCAGTTCCAGTGTGGCTACCAGCTTGTCCAGAATCACGTCAACAACCGGACGTTTGAAGAAATAAGAGTGACCTAAATCCCCCTGAACAGCTTTCGAAATAAAGCGGCCGTACTTCACCATAAAGGGATCGTTGAGGCCCATTTCAGTCCGCAGCGCATCTCGCTCGGCTTCGGACACAGACTGTCCCACCAGCTCACGCAGGGGATCGCCTAAATTGTCCTGGATAGCAAACGCCACCAGACTGATCACAAACATCACTACCAGTGCCTGCACCAGGCGCTTGACCAAAAACGTAAACATTTCTTGCCTCTTTAGACATCGATAATCAGGCCCCGGCCAGCGCCGGAGCCTGAATGACGACAGGTATTACTTGATAACCAGATCGCCCAGGTACGGGAAGTCCATACCGTTCACGATAGGTTTGATGTCCACATTCTTCTTGGCAGCCCAAGACGGATCTTGCCAGTACAGTGGAACAAAGGCAGCGTCGTTGTACAGCAACTCTTCAACCTTCTTCAGCATAGTGCTGCGTTTTTCCAGATCGGTTTCTGTGTTAGCCGCTTCAACCAGCTTATCCACTTCAGCGTTCGAGTAATGACCACAGTTATACTGACCTTTACCTGTGTCAGCGTTACGGGTCATGGTCAGGAACTCAGTAAAGTTCGCTGAATCTTCGGTATCCGGGTGCCAGCCGATCATCAGCATACCGGCTTCACACTTATCAAACTCCGGCCAGTACTGTGCTTTTGGCATAGTTTGCAGATCAACTTTAACCTTGATTTTCGCCAGCATCGCTGCCACAGCCTGAGCGACTTTTTCATCGTTCACGTAGCGGTTGTTCGGCGCAATCATAGTGATAGAGAAACCGTTCTCATAACCGGCATCTTTCATCAGCTGCTGGGCTTTTTTCAGATCATAACGCGGGGTCAGCGACTCGTTGTAACCGGCATAACCCACAGGGCTCTGCTGGCCGGCAGGCGTCGCTGCGCCTTTCATGATCTTCTCAGCAATACCTTCATTGTTCACCGCATAGACAATCGCCTGACGGACACGCGCATCACGCAGTGGCTCGGCCACTTTCTGGTTCAGTTGGAAAGTAATGACACGGGTACCCGGCATAGTCACCAGATCCAGCTTATCGTTACTCTTGATACGCTGATAATCATTCGGCGACACAGGCGCAATCATATCAACGTCACCCGACAGCAGGGCTGCAACACGGGTAGCGTCTTCTTTGATTGGGCGCAGCGTGATGTTATCGACATTGCCTTCGCTGTCTTTGTCCCAGTAATCAGCAAAACGTTCGAACTCAACCTTCACGCCTTGCTCGCGGCTGACCACTTTGAACGGGCCGGTACCTGAGATATTGGTAGAAGCAAACGTTGAACCGTTTTTCTTCAGTTCAGACTTGTCTTTGCCGTCAGCGGTCTGGCCTGAGTAGAACTTGCTGTCCATCGGGAACACGTAGGTCATGACGTTTTCAATCAGTGGATAGGTGCCGTCAGTGATCACGTCAACCGTGTTGGCATCCACTTTTTTGATATCCACGATAGGGGTGAAAATACCTTTGAAGTCAGCAGAAGATTTCAGACGCTTGAAGGTCCAGACCACGTCATCGGCGCTGAAGGTGTTGCCGGAGTGGAATTTCACACCTTCACGCAGCTTAAAGCGCATAGTGCTGTTATCCACACGCTCCCACGACGTTGCCAGACGGGGTTCAAATTCCATCGACTGAGTAAAACGGATCAGCGGATCATAAGTCATGTGAGAAAGTTGCAGCGTACCACCGGACAATTGCTCATGCGGATCCAGAGATACCGGGTCAGCATCGTAAGCTAAATTCAGGTTGGCAGCCGCCGCGCCGAAGCTCAGACCAGCAGCCATTAACGCAACGGCTAACTTGCTCTTGAAGGTTTTCATTTGCATAGCTCCTTTATGCAGGGAGAGAACTCCCAGATGGTTATGTTTGCTTATTATTGGTTTAGGTAAGCAACAACAGCCCGGCTCCCTGACAGAGCCATGCCGGAAACATGGGTTCCCGGCGGGCAAACAGGTTCGGTATCAGGCCAGTTTCAGCCCTTCCTGACTCATTCCTTTGAATTCAGGCATCAAAGAAATCAATTGCTTGCTGTATTCGTGCTGCGGAGCCGTGAACAACTGCTCGGTCGGCGCCACTTCCAGCAAGGTGCCTTTCTGCATCACGCCGATGCGATCACACATCTGGCGGATAACCGGTAAGTCGTGGCTGATAAACAGCATAGTCAGGTTCAGTTCATCCTGCAGATCTTTCAGCAGGTTGAGGATTTGCGCCTGAACTGACACATCCAGCGCCGAGGTCGGCTCATCACAAATCAGCAGACGGGGACGAGTGGCCAGGGCACGGGCGATAGAAATACGCTGACGCTGACCGCCCGAAAATTCATGGGGATACTTCACGCCTGCGGCACGGCCCAGACCCACATGGTCGAGCAAGTCAGCGACGATCTGCCGCACCTGAGATTCACTGCCGGCCAGTTTGTGAAAACGAATCGGCTCAGCAATGATATCGAAAATTTTCATCCGCGGATTCATGGACGAATACGGGTTCTGGAACACCATCTGCATCTGGCGGCGCATAGGACGGCGTTCGTTCTCGCTCTTGAGCGCCGTCAGATCTATGCCTTCAAACACCACTTTGCCTGAGTTGGGCGGATATAAACCGGCAATCACACGGGCAATGGTTGACTTGCCTGAACCTGATTCACCGACCAGACCAAAGGTCTCGCCTTCAAACACCTCAAAGCTGACATTGTTCGAGGCCTGCACATACTCACGGCGGCTTGCAAAGAAAGAATCTTTGGTCACAAAGCGCAGATTGACATTCTCGACCTGCAATAAAGCGCCTGTGTACTGACGCTCGTCCTGACTCTGACCCAGCCAGTGGTTTTTCACATCCAGCTGCGTGGTTTCACCCGCTTCTTCGATATAACTGACCAAAGGGAAGCGAGCCAGTTTGATATCCGAGCGCGGCACCGCAGAAATGAGGCTCTTGGTATAAGGGTGATTCGGGTGACCCAGCACCTGTTCCGTCGGACCGATTTCCACCAGATCACCACGGTACATCACAGCAACCCTGTCGGTGACATTGGAGACCACACCCATATCGTGCGTTACCAGCATACAGCCAACGTTTTTCTTCACGCACAATTCCCGAATCAGACTCAGAATCTGATCCTGGATCGACACATCCAGCGCTGTGGTCGGTTCATCAGCGATGATTAAATCCGGCTCACCAGCCAAGGCGATCGCAATCACCACACGCTGACGCATACCACCGGAAAACTGATGCGGATACTGTTTAATGCGGATTTCCGGCTGAGGGATGCCAACTTGCTCCATCAGCTTAATCGCACGGCGAACCGCTTCTTCTTTGCCGACATTCAAATTGGTAATAATGGTTTCCGTCAACTGACGCTCGACGGTATACAGGGGGTTCAGCGAGGTCATCGGGTCCTGGAAAATAAAACCGATTTTTGCGCCACGCACTTTGCGCATCGCTTCTGGTTTTAAACCCGAGATTTTCTGGCCGTCCAGGTAGACATCGCCGCTGGCAATATTGCCAGGAGGACTCAACAGATCGATTACGGCATTACCTACCGTCGATTTACCCGCCCCGGATTCCCCGACAACACCGACGATCTCACCGCGCTCAATGGTGAACGACAGCGATTTCACCGCAGCGTGGATACCGTGGCGAGACGGGTATTCAATACGAAGGTTTTTAACTTCCAATAATGCCATGCTCAGACCTCAACAACCTGGCAGCGACTCTGCCTGTCTGCAAATGATTCCATTCCAATAAACCGATAAAAATATCGGCCACATAAAGTGCCATCAATCTGGCAAAGATTTCACTAAAAATCAACATTTCATACTATAAAACTGTGCTACCGCACAAAACCAGCATAAATAATCACTATAAACCAAGGTTAAAATTCACATAACCCATATAAACCATCTTAGATAAATCACGGTAAATACAGCACAAAATAGCTAAACATGCTTATTTTAAGCATGTTTATTCAACTCAATCGTTCGTAAACCCCTGAATAAACCACCACAAGAAAAGGAACATTTCATTAACATAATAATGATATTAGACCACTACCGATAATAGTATCAGTACATGAACCCAACCTAACTCTTAAGGGCAGCATGAAAAGCCAGACAAGACCGCTGATCCAGAGCGGGAGATCATGAATAAACCGCGGAATAAATCACAGGTTTTCGGCAACGTGACAGCCAGCCCGGCTGCAAACGACAGAACAAAACACAGATACATCCCCTATCCTGAGGTCAGTACGCTTCTGAATAGTAGCAGCAGCGAAACCAACGGGCATAAAAAACCCGCTCAATGAGCGGGTCTTCAAAGGTGATCGGTGAAGAGGGATTGACGCGGCGGGCTTCCGTGCGGCGGGCTTCCGCACCCGACCCGAAGCCCTCCTCTGCTCCA
>NZ_JASJOJ010000067.1:0-21531 GCF_038519165.1 Photobacterium sp. SP02 | reverse complement strand
TGAATTCAGCGGTATAGGTCTTGCGGGTCTTTTTGGTTGTCATATTCACCTCGATAAGTCATTTTACTCACTTAACGAGGTGTCCAAAAGTATTGGATCAGATCATGTTGCTAGCCTCAGTTATGGATGAATGAAAATCATCCCAAAACTATAGTTGGACCCCAAGCTGACACCAATATAAACCAAGGTTTAATAATGTAGCGTAATTAACTTTATCATCCTTCACCGTCTAGTGGAGAACACACTTAAATGTAGGATGAAAATATATTAAACACTCTATTATAGTTTCATCAATCGCCACAAATTCATGATGGCAACAATTTATTATAAATTATTTTCTCATCTAACAAATGCCGAGTAAAAACTTTAGACAACGGCGTTTGAATTTTCATTGGTGATTTAACAATATGCCAGTAGGTTTCAATGGGAAATGTTTCCACCGGTAAGTAGGTGATATTATCATTTGGCTCATAATAAAGTGCATACTGAGAGAGAATAGCCAGTCCCATTTCTGCAAGAACACAGTGTTTAATTGCTTCGTTACTCTCTATAACCAGCTTTGGTTTAAATGATAAGTTCATTTTTCTCAGATGACTTTCAATAGCAAATCGAGTTCCAGATCCTGGTTCTCTTGCTAAGATCGGATAAGTTAAAAACTCATTGATTGAAATTTCTTTCTTTTGTGAAAGAGGATGATCGATGTGAGCCACTGGATAAAGTAAATTTGGCAAAAACCTAATCGCTGACTCATTCATTTCACTTTCAAGATGACTAAACAAGTAAACATCATCTAAACCTTGTTCGTAACGACTCAGTATAGTATCTCTGTTTCCAACTTTTAGAACGATATCTATTAAAGGGTATTTTTGACAAAAATCGCCTAACAGGTGAGGGGTGAAATATTTTGCCGATGTTACAACAGCTACACGTAAAGTACCGGCCTTTAAATCCCCTAGATCAGCAAGTTCAGACTCTAGGTCATCTGTAGCAGAGGTTATTCTTTGACAGTAACGAGCCACGGCATGCCCAGCTTCAGTGAATATGATGTGCTTTCCTCTCATTTGATACAGCGGAGAGCCAATGACTTCTGTGAGCTGTCTCAATTGGATTGATACTGTAGGTTGAGTAAGACTGAGCGCTTGGGCTGCAAGTGTTACAGAACCGAGTTCATAAACATGACTAAAAACGCGTAAAGGCCTAATGCTATTCAATCTGTTTCTCAGGTGCTGAGCCATAACTGCCACCCTCCAACGTATCGACCCATAGATGAATGTCTATACAACGCATGTGTTTATTTAATTATAATTAATATTTGTTCTAGGTCATTATCCTCCTCAAGAAACACTAACCACCCTAGTATTGAGGAGAATCGCTATGAACTTTCGCCACCTCCTACTTCCCATCGCGCCAGATCAGCAACTTGATGAATCCTTTAAGGAAGTTCTGTACTTTGCTAATGAAAACTCAGCCAATGTTACCTTGCTTACTGTGATTGAAGGTCTAGATGAGTACATTGAGATATCTCATTATACCGGCACCACATTAGGCTTACTGGACAATGCGACCAAGTTCTATCACCAGTCGCTTAAACACCATGTTCATGCCTTCCGGGCTCAATATCCAAGCATCAAGTTCGCAACACTTATCAAGATTGGTGTTCCCTTTATAGAGATCATAAAAGCAGCTCATGAAGTACAGTCAAGTTTGATTGTTATTGATACACATAGAAAGAAGAAATCTAAACCCTGCCAATATGGCAGTACTACACGGCATCTCATGCGCAAATCAGATATACCAATCTGGTCATGCAGCATGAAGCCAATGGCTATACGTCGAGTCGGAGTAGCCGTCGATGTATCCAATCAAGAACAGGTCCAGTTCAACGAAAAAATCTTGTCATTATCCATGGAGTTTTGCTCCCTGACCGATGCTGAGTTGATATTGATACATGCTTGGCGACTTGATACCGAAGGTTTCTTACGCAAGTGGAGTGGTTACAGTCAATTAGATGTTGCACTCTTGGCTAAAAAAATGAGAGAGGATCATGCTGGGCGCATGAAATCACTACTGAAGCCTTATGAAAACAACTTGGTGAAGCGGAAAATAAAGCTGTTAGAGGGCGATGCAAAACAAATAATTCCATCATTTATTGATAAAGAATCTATCGACATGGTGATAATGGGGTCGCTAGCTCGAGCTGGAATTGCCGGTTTTCTGATAGGCAATACAGCGGAGTCAATGCTGGATCAACTTAGTTGCTCAGTTTTAACTCTTAAACCAAATGAGTTTCACTCTCCCGTGCTTGGCTAGAAATCTGTGGGGGTTGAACGTCTAATGGAGGCGTTATGAAAATAGATAATGATGACAAACTATCCAAAAGATTGGAAAAAGTCATTCACTGGTCGGTAAGAACGTTGTCTATCCTCATGGTATTCGTGATTTTCATGGGGGTACTTGATGTAGCCTGGATACTTTATCAACGCATTATAACACCACCAGTCTATATCCTGACGATCTCCGATATGTTGGCAACTTTTGGTGCATTTATGGCAGTCCTAATTGCCATAGAAATATTTATTAACATTACAATTTATCTTAGGGAAAATGTCATCCATGTCAAAATTGTCATGGCAACGGCATTAATGGCAATTTCACGAAAAGTAATTATCATTGATGTGGAACAAATGGAAGCGATTTATCTATTCGCTATTTCAGCCGTAGCACTTAGCATGAGTATAGGATATTGGCTAATTCATCAACTTCCGAGACAAAGCCATATGGATGATTAATGTCCTGAATTACCCCATTCACCAGAGGCGAAATTATCGCCTCTAAACGTAGTATTGTTATCAAATTCACTGACATTCAGATTAGTGTGATTTTAAACCATAAAAATAGTCCGACCCCAACATGTTGGAATATGCCATGATTGATATTTTTGCTACTTTTATCGCATTCTTTGCTGTTGTAGATCCAATAGGAACGATTCCAGTTTTTATCGCTGCGACACGTCAAATTGATGATAAATTAAAATTACGGATTGCTATCAATGCTACAATTGCAGCAGCAGGAATTCTCTTGTTTTTTATTCTGGCTGGAGAATTTATTTTAACAGTCATGTCGATACCGCTTTCAGCATTTCAAATCTCTGGAGGTATCGTTCTATTCATTTTTTCACTCACAATGATATTTGGTGAAAGTAAGCCTGATGAAGAAATACGGTTAGTTACTGATCATCACGAGAGAGCCATATTCCCTTTAGCCGTCCCATCAATTGCCAGTCCAGGTGCAATGCTTACCGCAGTACTGTTAACTGAAAATGCGCGCTTCAGCTTTATTGAACAAGCTCAAACATTTATTGTGCTACTTACAGTCCTTTTCATCACATTTATAATGATGATTTTAGCTGGAAAAATAAATAAAATCATCGGCCGAAGTGGTGCAACAGTTATCAGTAGAGTGATGGGATTAATCCTTGCATCTGTTGCGATGACGAATCTATTATCAGGAATAGAGACATATTTTGGAATTTAGTAAATAATGCGCTCTTTAAATTATTCAACCCAAAAAAACATAGCAACAGCCTAATAACTCAGAAAGTATCAGCCCACTCAACCTAGTTGATTCATACAACGGCTCCAACCTGTAAAGCTTTTTTATTGTTTCTTTCACATACCCCAACTGCGGGCCATGCTGCTGCTCCCTGGCTTTGTAGTGGAACTTCTGATGTTCATTGGCCAGCAGCATAGGCAGGTGAACAGGTCGTGGAATTTTCCAATCTTTCAACAACATCAGCCGTCAGTTCGGTGTATCTGGCATTGGTCGAGCGCTTTACCCTAACCCTATTCGTTTGTGTGCTTCTTCTCGCTTAAAAACGTCATCCATGAAGGTATCTGGCAACTGTGAATAGACTTCATGCCTGACGGCCCACCAGCCAAGCTCAGCGGATGATAAAGCATGCTTGTTTCCTAAGCCAAATTGCGAAGCAACAGATTGTTGCTGTGACGTGTTGAATTTAACGAAAGCGAACTGCGCCAAGAAGGCATTTTTTAGGACAAGGCAGAACGGGTTTGAAAAAATTAAGGTGTGCTCTTCAGAACGACACAAAGCGGTAAAGGAATGTGAAGATACATCAGTGATTATGAAGGCAGCTCAAAAGAGAAACAGGCATTCTCCGGCCATAAAACTGAACGTCAGGTTGCCACTTATGATCGCAGGATTAAGGTCGTCAAAACCATTAGCAAAGCTAATGCGTCCAAGCAGAAAGACTGATTTATATTCGGAAAAGATATTCGGAAAACATTCGGAAAATAAAAACGGCTTACAAGCGTTAGCCTGTAAGCCGTTGATTTTGATGGTGCCCCGGGCCGGACTTGAACCGGCACAACGCGAACGTCGAGGGATTTTAAATCCCTTGTGTCTACCAATTTCACCACCAGGGCACGCAATTCTGGATTGCGATGGGTTAGACACCATCTTTCACACCGAAAGTTATCGTTGTGATTTGAAATTTGGAGCGTCTCGACTGGATTCAGGCACGAGGTTCCTCGTGGTCAATCAAATCGCTATAAAATTTGGAGCGACACACGAGGTTCGAACTCGTGACCTCAACCTTGGCAAGGTTGCGCTCTACCAACTGAGCTAGTGTCGCAAATGGAGGCGCGTCCCGGAGTCGAACCGAGGTACACGGATTTGCAATCCGCTGCATAGCCACTCTGCCAACGCGCCTTAAACTGATGAACCGATTCGGTTATCGTTTATTACCATGACCGCTTCGTCGTTAGCCTCCGTTGCGGTACGGGATGCATTCTACGCAATGGAGAGATCGAGTCAACTGCAAAATTCATCATTTTGAACTGAGTGATTATTTTGCGTTCAAAACCTGTCTTTCTTCTCGTTTTTTGCCCGATGGCGTATGGCCTCAGGCTGAGTTTTCAGCGCTACAAGAGGGAGTTAGCCTCTTTTACAGGTAAAAGCAGTCGTCTGTTTTTTTGCTAATTTAGCGATTTTTCTGCCACCCGCTCTTACACCATGTCACCTGGCCTCTTGTCATTTCCTTGCAAAAAGCAGAAAATAGCGACCCAGATCACATTCCGATATTGTTATGCGCCGTTTCATCCTTTGCCTTTTTCTTCTGATGGGTTCCTTGCTGGCAGGCTGCACGCCCAGCCTGCAGGATAGCGCTCATCTGCAGGTTCGCTTTCTGACTCAGTTGCCGCCTTCGCCAAGTCAGGCTGATCTTGATCATGTCACCCTGCCAAGCCGTGAAGGCATCACCTTTTATTCCGCGCAAAATCCGAATGTGGAGCGTCAGCCGTTTTCCTATATCACAGCCATTACTTCTGAGACGCGGGAATACAAAGATTCGGTGAACCTGCTGCCGCAGGCAAATTATCCGGTATTGGCGAGCAACATTGATTTTGGGCTGAAGCAGAGCGAGACAGGCGTGTATGCCTATAACCGTTATAAAGGCCGGGCGGACGCGCTGATTCGCTGGTATGGCAATACGCAGGTGGCTTATCTGGCGTTAATTAATCCGTATCATGATCAAACGAATAGCTTACAAGAGCAGGATCTTGAGTTACTGCGCAACAGTGTCGACCGTCTGCAAATCAAAGGCATACATAATATCGTACTATTGAGCCAGTATCCGGCCAGTGCTTCACCGGCCTTGCTGCAAGCCATTCAGGGCGTAGATGTGGTCATCAGTACCGGCGAAAAGAGTCAGACACAATGGGCCAAAAACACTTGTATGGCCCAGTTCTCCCAGAGCCAGACAGATAACTTAGCCCTGGTGTTTGATACCAAAGGGCATCTGACACAGTGCCGCTTCGATTCATCAGGATCGGCAACATAACAAAAAATGCCACCCCGTTCACGGAGTGGCACACAACTCAAACAAGAATGAAAGTCGTGACTTAGTCGCGAACCAGCTCGACGGCTTCGCGCACCAGACGACCGATCTCATCCCAGTCGCCGTTGTCGATCAGTGCCGGTGACACCATCCAGGTTCCGCCGCAACAAAGCACACGATCAACGGCCAGGTAATCGCGAACGTTCGCTTTGCTGATCCCGCCGGTTGGCATCAGGCTGACATCAACATAAGGTGCCAGCAGGGATTTCACCATGTTGATACCACCAGACGCTTCTGCCGGGAAGAATTTCAGAAAATTCAGCCCCAGCTCCAGCGCCTGTTCAATCTGGCTTGGGTTATTCACGCCCGGCACCACAGCAATGCCTTTCTCCTGACAATAGCGAACCGTGTTCGGGTTCAGACCCGGTGCCACAATAAACTCTGCGCCGGCTTCCTGCGCGCGATCAACCTGCTCGGCATTCAACACAGTGCCGGCACCAATACACAGCGACGGATACGCTTGATGCATCAGACGGATCGCTTCCGCCGCGGCGTCGGTACGAAAAGTCACTTCCGCCACCGGCAGGCCATTTTCTACCAGGGTTTTCGCCAGCGGCACTGCCTGCTCAACACGGTTGATCTGAATAACAGGAATGACTTTAAATTGTTTCAGTTTTTCAATCAGGGATTGAGACATTAACTTCTAGCTCCTTACATAATGTCTGTCATAGCTTCAGGCGGAATAATGGCGCCTGGGTGTTGAATGACGATGGCGGCCAGTTGATGGCCCAGTTCGGCAGCAACGCTGGCGGTTTGCCCACTTAAGCGTCCCGCCAGGTATCCGGCGGCGAATGAATCGCCGGCAGCACAGGTGTCCACCACATTGTCGACCGGATTGGCCGCCACTTCACAGGCTTCGGGCTGATGGTTTTGCAAACCGGTCACCACCACACAGGGCGCAGCGCCGCGTTTGATGACCACCTCATGGCAGCCCAGATCGCGGCACCGTTCGATCACATCACTCTGGCCCCACACTTTGTGGTCATCATCTTCTGTGATCAGGGCAATATCAACAAAAGGCAGCACCTGTTTGTACCAGTACTGTGCCTGTTTCGCCGTCCACAGCTGCGGACGGAAGTTATTATCGAAGACGACTTTGCCGCCGTTGGCTTTGTGCTTTTCCAGTAAGGTGATCAGAATGGCTTTGGCTTCTTCAGCCAGAATGGCCAGACTGATACCACTGATATAAAACACATCAAACTCTTTGTTTACAATTGACTTTTCCAATGGCGTCACCTCTGAGGCGAAATAAAACTTCGCCGCACTGTCATTGCGCCAGTAATGAAAATGACGCTCGCCATTCGGTTCGGTTTCAACCAGATACAAACCGGGTAACTTGTCTTCCAGACGTCGCACCAGCCGCGTATCTATATATTCTTCCTGCCAGGCAGACAACATATCCTGACTGATATTGTCTTTTCCGAGCGCAGTCGCATAGCTGACATCCAGTCGGCGGGAACGCCCTAAACGCGACAGATACAGCGCCGTATTTAAGGTGTCTCCCCCAAACGTACGACGCAATGGCTGGCCGCTTAACTCGACCATACATTCACCAAAAAATGCGATTTTCACACTGGTACCCTTCAATGAGATTGAACACTAGAGCCGGTAAACTTTTTGCGTTGAGTACTGCTTACCGACACCAACAGCAAAGGTTAACCGCTTCTAATTAAAGCCTAATTCATGATGCAGGCCTTGGTTCATCACAAAGACCTGCATTTTTACAAGTTTCAGCTAATTATTTTGCACAAGCTGCTTGCGTACCGATGTCCTTCTGAACAGTGTTTTCCATCGCTTCACGCTCTGCATCCAGAATGGCTTTCGCCTGAGCTGGCGTGACCTTGTTGGCAGGTGTGACCAGGCTGACGGCAACACCAGCGGCCAGCGCTGTGATCACAGAAGGGATACAGGGATTGCCCCAGTAAGCACCCCACTCGGCATTCAGGATAATGGCAAAGGAGGCTGCCGATGCACCAGCCAGTGTCGCCAGCGCGCCCTGCCAGGTGTAACGTTGCCAGAAGCGTCCCAGCATGCCGCAGACAAACATGCCTGACATCACGGTGGAAATCATTTTGGTGATATAGCCGATAATGTCATTCGATGTCAGGGCAAACAGCAACGCCATGCCAATCACAATCACCAGCGACAGGCGGGAGTACAACACCATTTTGTCTTTGGATGGCACTTTGCCGGAGAACAGAATGAAGACATCGCGCAGCAAGATAGACACCCCGGCAATGGCATCCGAGCTGGCGCTGGACATGGTGGCTGACAGACCGGCAATCAGCACGACCATGCCGATACCCACTGGCAATACCGTGGCCGCAATGTACGGAAAGGCATAATTGGCGTTATTCAGCTCGGGATTGATCGCATGGGCTGACATACCAATGATGGCCGGAATGATAGAGAAAAACAGATACAGCACACCGGACATCACGAAAGAGCGTCGGATGGTAGACACATTTTTGCCGGAGTAAATACGCTGGCGGAAAGACGGTGTGGCTAAGATACCCACACCCACCACAGTGGCCAGAGACAGCGCTGGCAGACCGCCCAGTTTATCAATACCCAACAGGCTGACAGCGGCAGGATCCATGGCAGCGTACAGGTTTTCCAGCCCGCCGATCTGATTGACCGACAGCACCGCCATCAGAATAAAACCGGCAAACAAAATGACGGCCTGAATGGTATCTGTCCACACCACGGCTGTGTAACCGCCAATCACCACATAAATCGTAAAGGCGGCGGCGATAATGATTTTAGCGGTGTTCAGGTCGATATCGGCAATCCAGGCCAGATACAGACCGCCACCCAGAATATGGGCGCCGAGCCAGCCGATACAAGCGATAAAGATCAGCAATCCGACCACGTTTTTGACCGCTTTGTTAGCACCCACGTAGTAAGCCAGTTCTTCGCTCATGGTCATGAAGTTCAGCTTGCGCACCGGCGCAAACCACCAGGCGAGCAGCAGGATACCCAACGCACCGCCGATACCGTAAAGCGCACCGGCCCAGCCATTGTTATAGCCGAAACCCACGGCCCCCATACTGGAACCGGTACCGACCATAGTCGCCACTGTTGTCCCTAACATCAGGAATAAAGGGAGACCGCGTCCGCCAAGCAGGAAATCTTCACCCGATTTCTGCGAGCGGGACACAAACCATCCCAGCCAGATCATAAACACCACATATGCACCGAATCCGGTGAGAAAGAGTGTACTGTTCATTCCATACCTCTTATAATCCGTCATTGCTTTTATTTGCTTGGGGATAAACCTGCTTGGTTATCCCATGTATTACTGAATTGAGCTTTCATTTCAGTAATTTGCTTTTTATGGGCTGGTGCATTGCCAGCCCTTTTTCTACTATCTCCGTCTGATATATTCCAGCTCAGAGTGATTGTTCTTGCGCTATTTCAGGCTTCAGCGTTTCCGATAAAGCTCAGCCAATTAACGGCGATCTTCACGGTAGCAAGTGACATCCACTTCGACTTTCACATCGACCACCAGATCGCACACCATGCAGATACGCGCCGGCGGATGCTCACCAAAAAACTCTTTGAAGACTTTATTGAAAGACTGGAAATAGCGTGAATCGGTCAGCACCACTTTCACATGCACCACATCTTCCAGGCCGTAACCGGCTTCTGTCATGATATCGACACAGTTCTGAATCGCCAGACGCGACTGATCAACAATGCCGCCTTCAACCACTTCGCCGTCTGTCATCGGCGTCTGCCCGGACACATACAAAAATCCGCCCGCCTGGGTTGCACGTGCAAATGGCAGATGCTGACCGCCGGTTCCTGTTCCGCCTTCTACGCCATAACGAATGATCGTCATAATTGTTCTCCACTAATGTTCACTGCTAAAAATTCGGTGTGAGTCAGGATTGTTGTCTGGTCAGAAAACGGCCATGACGTTGCGGGCTGACCCGGCCCTGCCGGTAACTTATCTGTCCGTTCACCATCACCAGCTCAATGCCTTCTGCGGCGGCAATCGGGTTTTCGAAACTGGCCGCATCTTTAATGGTGTTCGGGTTAAACAGCACCAGATCAGCATGAGCGCCTTGCGCAATCACGCCGCGGTCTTGCAGGCCGAAACGCTTTGCCGACATGCCTGTCATTTTGTGTACCGCCTGCTCAAGCGAGAACAGCTTGCGCTCTCTGCTGTAATAACCCAGCACGCGGGGGAATGCGCCCCACAAGCGCGGATGCGGGTGTGGATCATTGGGCAGACCGTCTGAACCCACCATGGTCAGGCGATATTTCAGTACACGCTCAACATCGGCTTCATCCATACAGTGATATACGGCACCGGCAGGTTGCAGGGCTTTGGCCGCCTCCATCAGCGGCAGGCCCATGTCACTGGCAATGTCTTTGAGCATGGTGCCAGCGTATTGCGGGTGCTTTTCTGACCAGGTAATAAAGATGTCGAACTCATCCGTGACCTGATTCAGATCCAGGGTTGATGAACTGGCGGAATACGGATAGCAATCGCAGGCAACATCCTGGCGCTGAGCGGCCGATTCCATTCGCTCCAGCACTTCGACCGTCCGGCCCCAGTTACCGGCACCGGCACATTTCAGATGCGAAATCACCACAGGCACTTTAGCGTGCTGGCCGGTACGGAACGCTTCATCCATGGCATCAAGGATCTGCTCAAACTCAGTGCGCATGTGGGTGGTATAAATACCACCAAATGCCGCCAGTTCTTCCGCCAGTGCCATCACTTCTTCCGTCGGTGCCTGCTTGGCCGAGGCATAAGCCAGACCAGAGCTCAGCCCTAACGCACCGTCTGCCATCGCCTGCTTTAACTGTGCTTTCATTGCCGAAATTTCCTGCTTGCTGGCAGCGCGGTACAAATCATCCATCACGTTATTACGCAATGTGGTGTGGCCGACCAGCGCCGCCACATTAACGGCCGGCTGCGCCTGACGAACAGCGTCTGCGTAAGCGGCAAATGTCGGGTACTTAAAGTCCTGTTGTTTGCCCAGCAGGTTCATGGGATCGGGCGGATCCCCGGCCAGAATCGCAGGCGAAGCACTGATGCCGCAGTTACCGACAATCACAGTGGTGACACCCTGGCTAATCTTGGGCTGACAGTCGGGAAAACGAATGACATTGGTGTCGTCATGGGTATGGACATCAATGAAACCCGGAGACAGGGCCAGATGCTGACCATCAATGATCTGCGCCGCTTCACTGCCCGCTAAATCTCCAATGGCGGCAATGCGGCCATCCTTGACGGCCAGATCAGCCAGATATGCCTCGGCACCTGTGCCGTCAACGATGGTGACATGGCGGAATACGGTCTCAAAATGCATGCGTTTTCCTTCTCTTTGTATGCTTGGATACCACCATGCCGGGATAACTCAGGCAGGCGGACTAGTCTCCCAACGGCTGGCGATCATCACCGCCCCTGTGGCTGTCTAACGCCAGTTTCAGCCGGCGCAGCCTGTCGCGGGAACGACGCTTCTGGCTCAGTGCCAGTTCGGTCGACAGCACATCAATCAGTGCCATCATGGCGTACCGCGAGGCCGAGGGCTTATAAATGAAGTCGGTTTCATCCGTGACCAGCGGCAGCACCACATCACTGACCTTTGCCAGCGGTGAATCCGGTGCGGTGATCGCAATCACCTTCAGCCCGTACTGTTTGGCAATCGACGCCGGTTCAACCACTTCAGCCGTGTAACCTGTAACTGACAGCGCAACCATCACATCTTTGCTGTCGGCCGTTGAGGCCACCATCCGGGCTAACAGCCCATCGTTGTAAGCACTGACGGCAAAGCCAATACGGAACAAGCGAAACTGCAGCTCCTGCGACATGATGGTAGAGCCGCCCCCCATCCCGATGGACAAAACCTGACGCGCATTAAGCAGCATCTCAACGGCGCGGGCGACATCTGCCTCGTTCACTATTTTGCGGTTGATGTTGATGACGTTCTTAATCGACTCGTACACCCCCTGGATCCCCGACTCATCCGGGCTTTCATGGATGAATCTTTGCCCTACCGCCAGCGACTGGGCCAGCTTCATTTTCAGGTCGCGCACATTTTTACAACCCACCGCTTTAGCAAAACGGGTGATCGTGGCTTCGCTGACACCGGCTTCTTCAGCCAGTTCTGTGATGCTGGCTGACGCTGCACCACTTAAATCGTCCATCACCAGGCGGGCGACTTTTTTTTCTGCTTCTCTTAATTGAGGGAAGCACTCTGTAATTCTGGACACTATGTCCACTTCAATGGTCACGGCTGCCTTTCCTCTATGGGGTGAATACTAGTAAGACGGGCGGCAACAAACAGTGAGAAACCGCACAATTTATCTCGTATTGTTTGATAGTTTCTAACACCAGGAATACTATCAATGCGCCACAAGTCATACGTGGCAAGGCCTAAAGGCTATGTTAGGAGAATAACCAATGCCTCAAGCAAACAAAAAGCATGTTAGTAAATACCAAGAATTCGATCACAAAAACTTTCCTGCAGGCACCAAAGGTGTGTGGGTAGACGAAAAAAGTGACGGTCAATACAGCCTGATTAACGAGGAGATCTGCCTGCCTGCTGCCGTGATCCGCAAATCGGCTATCAACAATAACCTGAACTGGATGCAGCAGTTCGCCAACCATCACCAGGTGAAATTGTCGCCGCACGGTAAAACCACAATGACACCGGCGCTGTTTTCAGAGCAGCTGGAAGCCGGAGCCTGGGGAATCACTGTGGCCACTCCCGCGCAGGCCGAGACAGCGGCAGTGGCGGGCGCCAGACACATTCTGATGGCCAATCAGCTGGTCGGCAAAGCCAACATGGCACTGATTGCCCGGCTGATGCGCCAGCACGGCGCGCAATTTTACTGCTGTGTCGACTCCTGTGAAAATGCCGCTCAACTGAGCCACTTCTTTTCAGAAGCGTCGCTCACGCTGAATGTGCTGATTGAATACGGTGTACCTGGCGGGCGATGCGGGTGCCGTAATCACGAAGAAGTCGAGACACTGGCCGGCTTCATTCAGGCCGCCAAAGGCCTGACTTTGCACGGGCTGGAGGTTTACGAAGGTGTGATCCACGGTGCGGATGCTGAAGATAAGATCCGGTTATTTCTGCGCGATGCCGTAATGCTGGTCGAGCAACTGGCCGAGAAAAAACTGATCACAGTCGACAGCCCGATTGTCACAGGGGCAGGTTCTGCCTGGTACGACATAGTGGCTGATGAGTTTTCATGCCATCCGCACTTAAATGCCATCATACGTCCGGGTTGCTATCTGATCCACGACACAGGTATTTATCAGGATGCTCAGCAACAGGTGATGTCCCGGGCGAAACACAATCAGGGCTACGCCTGTGAACTGGGCGGCGATCTGGAGTCTGCCCTTGAGCTGTGGGCCTATGTATTGTCTGTGCCTGAGGCCTGTAAAGCCGTGATCGGTATGGGGAAACGGGATGTGGCTTTTGATGCCGGGCTGCCTCTGGTTGAACGCGGATTCCGCAACGGCCAGCCGCTGAATGTGCAGGGACTGGAAGCCACCGCGATCATGGATCAGCATACCTTTGTCAATGTGCCGGCCGGTTGCGATCTCAAAGTCGGCGACATTCTGGTGTTCTCAACCTCGCATCCCTGCCTGACCTTCGACAAGTGGCGTTACATCTGTGTTGCCGATGATACAGATACAGTGACGCATTTCGTGGATACCCGCTTCTGATCACGGTTTCAGACCATGATGCTGCAGCCGCCCTCGGGTGGCTGTTTTTCCGTGATGCCTGTGCCGGTAATGGCACACTGCATCCGCACACACTCAGCGGCCTAATTTACCCACAATATAGTCGGCAAACAGGCTGACTTTGGCCGGAATATGGCGCGTTGCCGGGTACAGCATCCACAAATCGCCTGTGTAGGCGGTTTCAAATTCCCAATCCGGCAAGACCTGTATAATGCTGCCATTGGCGATGCCCGCTTCTGCCACAAACACCGGCAGGCTGGCAATACCGATGCCCTGCTCTGCCGCTTCCAGCCGCACACGGGAATGGTTGGCCCGGTAGCGACCGGTCACAGGCACAGTCAGCCGGCTTTCGCCCTGCCTGAAGCGCCATTTTGAGTCTGCATCGTTTTCACCCAGCGAAATACAGCTGTGCTGCGTCAGCGCTTTGGGGTGGGTCGGCGTCCCTCTGCGACTGAGATAATCCGGTGACGCGCAAAGCACATGATCGATCGGCATCAGGCTGCGCCCTATCAGTCCCTGCGGCGGCTGGCGGGTAATTCTGAACAGGATATCAATCTCCTGCTCAATCAGATCCAGCGCCTGATCATCCAGCACCAGGTGCACATCAATGTCCGGATACAAACTGAGAAACTCCGCCACATAAGGATGAATCAGCGAATGCGCAACGGCTTTGGGCGCGGCCACTTTCACCACACCGCGGGCTGAGCTGTCCTGGCTTTCGCAAAGTGCTAACACCTCTCTTGCGGTGTCATCCAGCTGCAGGCAACGCTCGTACACTGTCCGGCCAGTTTCACTCAACCGCAGTTTGCGCGTGGTGCGCTGCAACAAGCACACCCCCAGTTGCTGCTCCAGCTGCTTGATGGCGCGACTGACCGCAGAAGGCGACACGCCCAGCAGCCTGGCGGACTCGGAAAAGCTGCCGGTTTTCACCACAGACACAAAAATCGCCATATCCTGCATTAAGCCAATGTGTTTGTTACTGCTCATGCCGCCTCTGATTAATGCGCTCTGCGCAAAAGTTATTTGAATTGATGATGGATTATCATGTAGTGCAGCCACTATTACAATGGATGACAGACAAGCGGACAGGGAAGCACAAGATGACAACACAAGCCTTATACCTGGATTCACATGCCCTTCACTGTGAGGCCGAGTTACTCGCCTGCTTTCAGGACGGCGAGCATTGGATTGCCGTGCTGGACAAAACCGTCTTTCATCCGCAAGGCGGTGGCCAGCCCGGCGACACAGGCCGCATTACCACCCATTGCGGTGAACGGGCGCAGGTACTGCACACCAAAAAAGCGGGTGACATTATCCAGCATGTGATCAGCCAGCCGTTACCGACCGGCATAGTGACCATTGCTATGGATAAAGAACCCAGGAATACCCACAGCATACTGCACAGTCTGGGTCACCTGATTGGCAATATCGGGCAGCAAAATGGCTGGCAGCCCGAGAAAGCACACCACTGGCCTAACGAGTGCCGGGTCGAATTTTCGCCCCGTGATCATGTTGTCGAGCTGGACGAACACACTATATTACAGCACCTGACCCGACTGATTGCGGCCGATCTGCCCATCCGCTCGCACACAGAAGCAGATGGCACACGCTGGGTTGGCTTCGGTGATCTGACGGCCTGGCCCTGCGGCGGCACCCATGTCGCGACCACCAGCGAGATCCCGGCCAATGTACAGGTTTCAACCAAGCTGAAAAAAGGTAAGCTTCAGGTTCGCTATCAGATTGCTGATAGGGGCTGAGTCCAACAAGCATAAGGATATTGCTGATGTTAAATGAATACTGGCCTGAATTTATTTCCCTGGCGCTGATCCATTTTATGGCCGTTGTCGCCCCCGGCCCCGATTTTGTCATGACAGTACGCCAGAGCCTCAGGTTTGGCCGCCGACACGGTATAGTGACCGCCTTCGGTATCGGCGCGGGACTGTCGGTGCACGTGCTCTATACCTTGCTTGGCGTCAGCGCCATTATGCACACCTCAGAGTGGCTATTGATCGCCGCCAAACTGCTGGGCGCCGCGTACCTTGTGTATCTCGGTGTGCAATTATGCCGCAGCAAACCGGCCGCCAGTGATGCCCCGGCAGTCGATGCAACACCGGAATCAGGCCATCAGACCCTGCGTCGCGCGTTTGGCATAGGTTTTCTGACCAATGCCACCAACCCGAAAGCCACGCTGTTTTTTCTGGCCATTATCACCAATGTGGTCAGCCTGGACACACCACTGACGATTCAGATTTTCTATGGTGTCTGGATGTGCATCGTTACCGCCTTGTGGTTTGTCCTGGTCAGCCTGCTGTTTTCCGCCGAAAAAGCCCGGCTGTGGTTTCACCGTCAGATGCACATCATTGAGCGTACTTTAGGCGTGGTCCTGATTGCCTTCGCGGCAAGACTGGCCGTCGTGTGAAAAGCGGCAGACAAACAATCCCTTAGTCTTTACAGCTTTGTCACCCCTGATTACATCCTCCGGGATTACACCCGCGGTCAGAAGGTGTATCATTCGCCCCGAAATAACGACCAATCCGGGTAATATTCCGGTTGGTATTAGACGTGCAGTTCGTCCGTTACTGGCTGTCAGCCGGGAAGGCCAACAACAAGCATGCATACACCTTGGGCTCATAAAAGAGGATTGATATGGCGTTTATTGATTTCGTCCAGGCAGGTCTGTTCAGTCTGGGCGTGCTGGCCGTTGCTCTGGCGGGAGGCTGCTTGTTCAGCATGCTGACCGTTCAAAAAGAAGAAGTAGATTGTATCGTTGAAAAGCGCGTCGAATACGGCGTTTTTGGCGGGGCTTGTATTATTTTTGCCAGCCTGATTGGCTACGCCCTGTCGTAATCATCTGCAAACTGCGTGACAAGACAACGGGCTACCTGCGTAGCCCGTGCTTAATGACTGAAAAACGCCCCTTCACTCGCCTTGATACAGCTCCAGCGGCAAACCATCCGGATCACTGAAAAACGTAAAGGCTTTTCCTGTCAGTTCGTCAATACGAACCGCTTCAGTCGCAATGCCCTGCTCATTGAGCCATAGTGCCGCGGCCTCTACCGATTCAACGGCAAACGCAAGGTGCCTGAGCCCCTGAGCTTCAGGATAACTTGGCCTCGGCGGGGCGTCGGGAAAAGAGAACAGCTCAATCTGACTGCCGTCCGGCAGGGCTAAGTCGAGCTTCCAGGACTGACGGGCTTCGCGGTAATGTTCAGAGACGATATCCAGCCCGAGCAGATCGACATAAAACGCTTTCGATCTGGCATAATCGGAACAGATGATCGCCGTATGATGGATCCCTTTCAACATCAGCCCGCTCCGTTGAGGCGGAAATGCCAGTTTTCAAGCTCACCGGTATTCAGGCGTTTCTCAACCGTGTTGCGCCAGCTGACCGACAGCGCCTCACACTCTTGCAGCATGCGCAGTTTGTCCAGATTCATCGGGTCATTGAAATACCAATCCAGCACGCGTTTCACCGTGAACCTGTCTTCTCCTTGCTTGATCAGCACCAAAGGTTCATCGCTGCTGACATATCCCGGTGTAATCACCCGGTACAGCCAGCCGCAACGCCCTGTCTGCTGCATGACGGCAGAGAACTCCGGCAGTTCCCAGCGACGGCTGAGCTTAAAGCAAGGAGAGCGGGGCTGGCTGATTTCTATCACCGCCTCGCCCCACTGGTAGCGATCACCCAGCCGCACATTCTCTTCCGTCATCCCCTGGGTGCTGATGTTCTCTCCCACCCCGGGTGCCGGCCAGTCACGGTCCGGGAACTGCTGCTGCCAGAACGCATAATGTTCCAGCGGATACTGATGCAGCGCTCTTTCTGTACCGCCATGAAATTTAGGCTCGGCGCATTCATCGCCGTCCAGTCCGGTTACTGAGAGGTACAGTTTGCCGCTGACCGCCTGCTTGGCCATTGCGGTTCTGATGCCGTATCTTTGCGCCACTTTACCGCTGTACAGGCCTGCCAGTGCTATGGCCGTATCAAGCTGAATCAATGGCTGAACTCCTTTCCATTCAGCCGGACTGTGGTATTCAGGCTGTTGGCAATAAAACAGTTGTCGTGCGCTTTCTGGTGCATTTTTTCCAGCACTTCAGGTGATACCTCTACACCGTCGACAAAAGTGATGACAGGGTTGAGATCGATAGCGGCCACTTTGGTTTTTCCGGCGTCGTTCTTACCCAGTTCAGCCGTGACATTGTCCTGATAGCTGGCAACCGGCAATCGCTTGAGGTGAGCAATGGCCAGGAAAGTCAGCATGTGGCAGGAAGACAAAGCCGCCATCAGGCCTTCTTCCGGGTTGACTTTATCGGCACTGCCTTTGAAATCCGGCGCTGACGAAGCATTGAGAGATTGCCCGCTGCCAAACTGGATCTGATGATCCCGGCTGAATTCTTCACCCGGCTGACTGTTACCCTGCCAGGCAACTTTGACGTTAAAACTCATACCGACCTCCTACTGAATGGTTAATCAATAAAGAAAAGGCTCCCAACGGGAGCCTTGCTTATCACAATTCGAAATCACCAAGCGCATCGGCTTCAACCTGCCGCTCTAAAAAAGCGACCAGATCATCGTGACCCCCGATATATTTACCGTCCAGGATGATTTGCGGCACAGTGCGTACTGTGGTATTTGCCACTTGCTCGATAAAAGCAACCATCTCGGTTTTTTCTAACTGCTGCCCCAGTACCAGCGTTGTATAGTCAGTACCGCGATCATCCAGGATAGCTTTTGCTCTCACACAGTAAGGACAGTTTGGTTGGGTAATGACCAGGTTCTGAAACTGGTGTAATTCTTCAATAGTCATGCGGGACGTTCTCTGTTTGGTACCGGGAAAAACGGTAAGATAATGCAAAGCAGCACAGGAGTAAAATCTCAGTGCCCGGCTTGTTGGTTTTATCCGCTTTCAGGCACGAATTTGAATTGGGATCCTTCTGCGACCAAAGCTGCCCTGGTAAGCCGTAAACCGTCCTGCCAGATGAAAACCGCAATGCTGGCAGCAGCCGTTCTCGGTCAGATTGTAATCGCCCAGTGCATACCAGTTGCGTGAAATCACCCGCTGGCCGCAACCCGGGCAATAGGTGCTGTCGCCAGCCTGATCGAACATATTACCGACATAGACATAATGCAGACCGGCTTCCAGCGCAATCCGTCTGGCCTGCAGGACAGTGGCAGGCGGTGTCGGCGGCGTATCCATCATTTTAAAATCAGGATGAAAGGCACTGAAGTGTAAAGGCACATCCGGGCCAAGGTTATCCATCAGCCAGCGGGACATTGCTGCGATTTCGGCCGAGCTGTCATTCTCGCCCGGGATCAGCAAAGTGGTGATTTCAAACCACACACGGGTTTCGTGACGCAGGTATAACAGAGTATCGAGCACAGGGGCCAGATGGCCGCTGCAGATTTTATGATAAAAGTGCTCAGTGAAGGCTTTCAGATCGATATTCGCGGCATCCATCTGGCGGTAGAACGCCTGCCGGGGCGCATCGCAAATATAGCCCGCACTCACCGCCACGCTGTGGATACCATGAGCATGGCAGGCTTGCGCACAATCCATGGCGTACTCCATGAAAATGACAGGATCGTTGTAAGTGAAGGCAATAGAATCACAGCCGTACGCCTTGGCAGCCCGGGCAATCTGCTCCGGCATGGCCGTTGCGCCTAAGGTATCGATTTCACGCGATTTGCTGATGCTCCAGTTCTGACAAAATTTACAGCCCAGGTTGCAGCCCGCCGTGCCGAACGACAACACTGAGCTGCCGGGATAGAAATGATTCAGCGGCTTTTTCTCAATCGGATCAATACAAAAACCGCTTGAGCGCCCATAGCTGGTCAGCACTATCTGACCATGTTCCGCCATGCGTACAAAGCAGGCGCCGCGCTTACCCTCACGCAACCGGCAGTGCCGAGGGCAAACGTCACACACCACCCGGCCATCATCCAGCTGATGCCAGAATTCGGTTGGCCAGCTTTCAGCTGAGCCGTTTCCTTTTGCAATCTGCACTGTCGGTGCCGGGGTTCGTTGTGCCATGGCGGTGATTTCTGTCCGGTTGGGTTGCTGACAAGGGTTCCGGGCGCTGTTCTGGTAACTGCCCAGGTAACAGTTCTGGTAACAGCCCGGTCATTATTCCTTCCTATACTTAACTATAGTTGGTGGCGCTCTGGTCTTGCCTGCAAGCGGTGCGTTACCTGGTTGCAGTAATAACGAAGACAAAGGCCAGACAATGACCATTCGCGCTCCCGCCGTGGCTGGACGGTTTTATCAGGCTTCACCGCTCGGGCTGAGAAAACAGATTCAGCAATGGTTTGCTGAACCCTGTGACGCTGCGCTGATGCCAAGGGCGCTGATCGTGCCGCACGCGGGGTATATGTTCTCCGGCGAAGTAGCTGCCAAGGCTTTTCGCTGGCTGAAAAAAGCGCACAGCCCGTATCGCAAAGTGATTTTGATTGGCCCCAGCCACCATTATGCGTTTGACGGTTGCGCCCTGCCTGCTGACCAGTATTTCGCCACACCGTTAGGTGAAGTCAAAATCGACTTACAAGGTGTTGAAAAGCTGTCGCATTTGAATGATATTGAGTTATCAGATCACATACACGAGCTGGAGCATTGCCTGGAAGTACAGTTACCTTTCCTGCAAAGCTGCCTTTCTGCGTTTACCCTGCTGCCTGTTCTGACCAGCCGCATTGCACCATCCCGGCTGGCAGAGATTATCGATCCCCTGTGGCAGGACGACACCCTGCTGGTGATCAGCAGTGATCTGAGCCATTACCACCCCTATGCAGATGCACAGGATATCGATCACCGCACACTGAAAGTGATCGAAACGTTCGACCCCAGTCTGACACCGCAGCAAGCCTGCGGCTCAACCGGGATCAACACCTTGTTATTACTGGCAAAGCAAAGAGGCTATTTCTTAACACAAATAGAATACAAAAATTCCGGCGACACAGAAGCCGGAGATAAGGAGAGAGTCGTTGGATATGTCAGTTACCTCGTGTCCGCCACCACCCAAACCGGCCCTGAATAAAGGGGAAATGACCCAACTGCTGGATATTGCCAGAGAGGCCATTCGCAGCCATTTCTCTGAAGCACTGCCGCGACCACCACAACTGGATTTATACAACCGCAAGTTGCTCGCCAACGGCGCGTGTTTTGTCACCCTGGAAGTCGACGGCGAACTGCAGGGCTGCCTGGGAACAGTGACCGCCAATGAGCCTCTGGTACTTGAAGTGCACAATAAAGCCAGAGACAGCGCCTATCAGGACAGACGCTTCATGCCGCTGACCGAAGAGCAGCTCAGCAGCCTGACCATAGAGATTTCTGTGCTTTCCGATCCTAAGCTGCTGCAGGTCGATTCCGAAGAAGCGCTCATCGCCTATCTTGAAGAGCACAAAGTGGGTGTGATCCTGACCGAGCACCATTCGCAGGCGGTCTTTTTACCTCAGGTATGGGATAAACTGGCCGCACCGGCTGCCTTTATCAAAGCACTGAAGCAAAAAGCCGGCTGGCCGATCAACCACTGGTCACCCAATGTCAGAGTGAAAACCTTCACCACGACGCAAATCAAAGGGAAGTATTTTTCCCAGTTCCTATAAGCGGCCCTTGCCAAACGGATACCACACCCGATGCTGACACATGCCGGCATCGGGTTTCTCTGGCTATGTTTTACCTGACTATGATTTCCGGCGACGGGCTACGGCCCAAACTGGTAACTCAGCGTCAATGTGACCTGGCTGACATCGTTGATATCAATGAAATAACGATTGAATTTACCTCCGACCCGCCATGCCTGAGTGATGCGATAATCCAGCCCGGCTGTCAGATACGGATCGACGCCCCAGTCGGATGAGCTGATTGTCTGCCCCTGAAACGTACTGCTGTAATCTGCTTCCCAGCGGTAAACA
>NZ_JASJOJ010000066.1:0-21608 GCF_038519165.1 Photobacterium sp. SP02 | reverse complement strand
CGTATCCTTGGCGTCCCGTTTGCTTAGTCCGACATTCTCAAACAGGTTCTCAGCCAACTCGGCTTTTGTGAGCGCCATAGATAACTCCCTCAAGACTATGTTGAACGAATAGTAAACATACCAGTTATGCTTACTGCGAATACTTCATGTGTAGCCAGGCTGCCCACCCATGCACTAAAGTGCATTATAGCCTTCTCATCAGTGGCTGACCTTAACTAGAGACAAGTTTATGCCAACTAGCTGATTTCCGCCAACTTTTTTAGGTAAACTTACCGTAAAATGATTGATTCTTATATTCCAGACAAGCATGCAGACATGCACCTGGTTGTGCTTACGTTTGCCGAGAAGCAACAATAAAAACCAAAATTAAAGTCAGTTGCAGTCAATAAAACCACAAAAATGAATCGCACAGAGAATTTTTACTATTTATCAAAATCTTAGCTCTAACTGAAAAAAAATCAAAAAAAAGCAGCCCTATCGGCTGCTTTTTCATCAATTATCAAATGATAACAGTAAGTTAATCGCGAAGCGCTGCACCAAACTGATCGCCAAGAACCGCGACAATCGACTCTACGGCACCATTGATGTCCGTTTCTTCCAGCGTTCGGTCGGCTGACTGAAGGTATAAAGCAATCGCCAGACTCTTCTGGCCATCCTCAACACCTTTACCGCGGTAAACATCGAACAGGTTCACATCAGTGAGCAACTCGCCACCATGCGTCCGGCAAACCTGCAACACGTCACCAGCAGCAACCTCTTCTGCAACCACTACCGCGATATCACGACGGTTCGCAGGAAACTTAGACACAGCTTTAGCCTGAGGAATCGCACGACTTGCGATAGCATTCCACTCAACTTCAAACACAACGGTACGTCCGTTCAGGTCGAACTTGCGTTCCAGCTCAGGATGAACCGTACCGATAAAGCCAACTTCCTTACCATCTACGACGATAGCCGCTGACTGTCCCGGATGCAGAGCCGGGTGTTTAGCTGGAGTAAATGTAAACTCAGTCTCTTTGGCCGTCAGTTCCAGAACCGCTTCCAAATCACCTTTCAGATCAAAGAAATCAACGGTGTTTGTCGCGAGATCCCAATGCTCCTCACTGCGGGCACCGGCAATCACACCAGCCAACATGGTTTCCTGACGAATACCATTTTCAGCCGATGCATCAGGAACAAAACGCATGCCTGATTCGAACAGACGTACACGAGGCTGCTGACGCTTCTGGTTAAAGGCAACTGTGTTCAGCAGACCCGACCACAGGCTCAGGCGCATTGCCGACATTTCAGCAGAAATCGGGTGCGGCAGAATGATCGCGTCCGTATCCGGCACGATCAGTTTCTGCTGCTCTGGCTCAACAAAGCTATAAGTGATCGCTTCGTGGTAACCACGGTCAACCAGCAGATCGCGAACACGTTTCAGTGGCAGGTTGGCTTCCTGATGCAGGTTCATGCTCAACGCAGCAACCGGCGACTGTGCAGGAATATTGTTATAACCGTAAATACGGCCAACTTCTTCTACCAGATCTTCTTCGATGGCCAGATCAAAACGCCAGCTTGGTGCAACTGCACGCCAGCCAGTGTCAGTCGGTTCGACCATACAGCCAAGACGGCTCAGAATCTCAACGACGTCTTCATCAGAGACAAAGTGACCCAGCAGGTTGTCTAACTTACTGCGACGCAACACGATACTGTTTTGCTGAGGCAGATGCTGTTCAGATTCAGCTTCTACGATTGGCGCAACGTCACCACCGCAAATATCAACCAGCAAGGCAGTAGCACGTTCCATGGCTTTGGTTTGCAGGCCTGCATCCACGCCACGCTCAAAGCGATGAGACGAATCAGTATGCAGACCGTAGCTGCGAGCACGGCCACGAATGGCATCCGGCGTGAAAAACGCACACTCCAGCAGCACATCTTTGGTGTTTTCGCTGACACCTGAGTGCTCACCACCAAAAATGCCCGCCATTGCCAGCGCTTTTGACTGATCGGCAATCACCAGTGTGTCGCTGTTCAGTTCCGCTTCAGTGCCGTCCAGCAGGGTCAATTTCTCGCCCTGCTCTGCCATACGAACAACAATGCCGCCGTCGATCTGGTTCAGATCGAACGCATGCATTGGCTGTCCCAGCTCCAGCATCACATAGTTGGTAATATCAACGATTGGGTCGATAGAGCGCACACCGCAACGGCGCAGCTTTTCCTGCAGCCACAACGGAGATTCCGCTTTCACGTTCACATTGCGAACGATACGTCCCTGATAGCGCGGGCACGCTTCCGGCGCTTTTACTTCGATAGAGACTTTATCGTCAATGGCCGGTGCAACAGCATCAAAGGATGGCGGAGTCACTTCAGCGCGGTTTAATACGCCAACTTCACGTGCCAGACCCGCAATGCTCAGGCAATCCGCGCGGTTAGGTGTCAGATCGACATCAATGATGACATCGTTCAGGCTCAGGAATTCGCGGAAATCTGTCCCAATCACAGCACTTTCCGGCAGTTCCATAATGCCATCTGAATCAACATCAATGCCTAATTCAGTGAAAGAACACAGCATGCCATGAGATGGCTGGCCACGCAGTTTCGCTTTCTTGATTTTAAAATCACCCGGCAAAACAGCGCCCACAGTTGCCACAGCAACTTTCAGACCCTGACGGCAATTTGGCGCACCGCAGACGATGTCCAGCAGCTCTTCTTCGCCCACATCCACTTTGGTCACACGCAGTTTGTCGGCATCAGGATGCTGGCCACATTCGACAACCTGACCGACTTTCACACCGCTAAAGCTGCCTGCGACAGGTTCAATACCGTCAACTTCCAGGCCCGCCATGGTGATCTGGTGAGCTAGTTCTTCGCTGTTGTTAGCAGGATTGACCCACTCGCGTAGCCAAGATTCAGAAAATTTCATAATTTGCTAGCCCCTAATGCTTACTTGAACTGTTTCAGGAAACGAAGATCGTTTTCGAAGAATGCACGCAGGTCATTCACGCCGTAACGCAGCATGGTCAGACGCTCGACACCCATACCAAATGCGAAACCTGAATATTTCTCAGGATCGATATTAACGGCACGCAGTACATTAGGGTGGACCATTCCGCAACCCAACACTTCGAGCCATTTGCCGCCTTTACGGCGCACATCGACTTCAGCTGAAGGCTCAGTAAACGGGAAGTAGGAAGGACGGAAACGAATCTCCAGATCTTCTTCAAAGAAGTTATGCAGGAATTCGTGCAGTATACCTTTCAGCTGTGCGAAGTTGACGTTTTCATCAACCAGCATGCCCTCAACCTGATGGAACATTGGGGTATGGGTCTGATCGTAATCGTTACGGTACACACGGCCTGGTGCAATAAAACGCAGCGGCGGCTGGCTGGCTTCCATGGTACGAATCTGTACACCAGAAGTGTGCGTACGCAGCATCAGCTCAGGATTAAAGAAGAAAGTATCGTGATCGGTACGAGCCGGGTGATCTTTGGCAATGTTCAAAGCATCAAAGTTATGGAAACCGTCTTCGATCTCTGGGCCGGACTCAACGGTAAAGCCAAGTTCACCAAAGAAGCTTTCGATACGCTCAATAGTACGGGTTACCGGGTGCAGACCACCATTTTCAATACGACGGCCAGGCAAGGTCACGTCGATGGTTTCTGCGGCCAGCTTGGCTTCAAGCTCGGCACGCTGCAGTGCGTCTTTACGAGCGGCAATTGCCTGCTGAACAGCTTGCTTTGCCAGGTTGATCTGCTGACCGGCTTCGCGACGCTCTTCAGGTGGCAATTTACCCAGGCTTTGCAGTTGAAGGGTCAGTTCACCCTTCTTACCCATATAATGGACACGGACTTCGTCCAGAGCAGCGACTGAGTCAGCCTGCTCAATTGCTGCCGTTGCGTTGGCAATAATCTCTTCTAGATGTTGCATCGTTTCCTCATCCACACACTGGTGGCGTCCTTCAGGGAGATAAATTCGCGTAACGATACATATTAATGAAAGCTGGTGCTAAATCCAAACTCAATCGCCACTTAGCTGTGTATTTGCTAAAAAATTTTCCAGAAAAATAGTCCGGAACAAGGCAAGAAAGCATTTTTTCACCTTTCGGCCAGTAAGAAGGCTCAGGCTTACGCCGCTCACCTTGCAGGACGCTCAGAACACCAGTTACCGTAACTGCAGTCACTTAAGGTTGTGTAACGTACATTTTTTCGCACAGTAATTGTCATATCACTCTGAAAATCACTTTTTTCTTCTTTCTCTGGTCTGCAAGATCAAGATACCTCCATAAAATTATGTTTTTACTCAATATATTTTCTGCAAACTCAAAGGAACCATGATGAAAAAACGCACACCCGCTATATTATCACTACTGATAATCAGCACATTTGCTGTCGCTGACACAAGTTTTTACCCCGCTACTCAGTCGAGCCCGATTGAAACATCCAAAACGCCCATGTTTATTGCTTTAGGGTTTGATGACAATGTTGAAGCTGAGGGGTTGAACTGGGTTAGTGAACTGCTCAATCACAGTAAGAACCCACAAGGGCTTGATGCGTTTGCCGCAACCACACTGACGGCCAGTTTTTTCATGCACTGCCAGCCTGCCCGGCAGCAACCTGAGATCATCGATCTATGGCGGAAACTGAACACTGACGGTCATGACATCGCCAACCACACAGAAACCCATCCGGACGATAAGGTAAACTACAACCCTTTCGAGTCCTGGATGACGGCTGCGCAGTGGCAACGGGAAGTGGCACTTTGTAATGATTTTCTGACTCAGCCTGTCGAACAAGGCGGTGTCGGTGCCCCTGCGGTTGCCGGATTTCGGGCGCCCTTTTTAACATTCAACGACAACACGCTGGATGCCCTGACCACAAATGCCATTCAGTATGATGTCAGCTTCCCGGCAGGTATTACCGGAGAAGAAAATGGCACCAACAACTACTGGCCACACACTCTTGATCAAGGTAGTCCATCGCAGTCTGCTGCCCAGCAAGGCGGTTGGAAACCAGCAGTCAAACATGTCCCCGGCCTGTGGGAAGTCCCCCTGCAAGCGCTTATTGTTCCAACAGATGAAGAGGCTGCAGAGTACGGACTCACCTATTCGCTCAACGACAAAATTGACAGTCGCGTCCCTTACTATGATCCGGCAGCACGCAAGGCTGACAACTTCGACTGGAACCTCTATACCACGCCAGCCTGGGGCGGTTACGGCCTGAACGCTGCCGATGTGCTCACCTTGTACAAATACAATCTCGACCTGCATTTATCCGGCAATCGCGCGCCGCTGGTACTGGGTCTGCACTCTGCCTTCTACGGCAAGCTAAAGGGTGAAGAACATATCGGAATGCCGGAAACCAGCGTCGCTGACAGGCAGGCAGTGCTGAAGCAATTCATTGAATACGCGTTGTCGAAACAGCAGGTGCGTTTTGTTTCGCATCGTCAGCTTGTCGAGTGGATGAAAAACCCTTTGCCAGTTCTGACTTGTAAACAGGCTATCTGGTCAGCGCACACAACGTACCGTTCAGGCGATATCGTTCAATTCAATGGGAAGTACTGGAAAGCAAAATGGTGGACTGTACAAGAGATTCCCGGCAATACAGTCGACAGTCCGTGGCAGGCACAAACTGGCTGTAACGGTTAACTGACTCAAGTGATCCTGAGAAGACTTGTGTATATTGAAACGAAAAAAAAGGAGAGCCTAGGCTCTCCTTATTTCATCAAACTGAACTGAAATTACAGTGCAGCTTTCGCTTTTTCAACCAGAACGGTGAAAGTCGCTTTGTCGAAAACAGCGATATCAGCCAGGATCTTACGATCGATTTCGATAGATGCTTTCTTCAGACCATTGATGAAGGTGCTGTAGGTCATGTCGTTTTGACGTGCCGCAGCATTGATACGTGCAATCCACAGTTGACGGAAAGTACGTTTCTTGTTGCGACGGTCACGGTAAGCGTATTGACCGGCTTTAGTAACTGCTTGGAAAGCTACACGATATACACGTGAACGTGCACCGTAGTAACCTTTAGCTTGTTTAAGAACTTTTTTGTGACGTGCACGCGCTTGTACACCACGTTTTACGCGAGGCATAGGAAACTCCTAACTAAATAAATACGATAACTAAAAACGATTAAGCGAACGGAAGCATACGTGCTACTGCTGCTACTTCACATGCAGGAAGCAGAGAGTTTGGACGTAGCTGACGCTTGTTCTTAGTAGTACGCTTAGTCAGAATGTGACGCTTGGTCGCACGCTTGTACTTAAAACCACCAGCAGTTTTCTTGAAACGCTTAGCAGCACCTTTGTTGGATTTCATCTTAGGCATGATGAGACTCCGCATTGTTGATAGTTAATAACATAGTAATCAGGCGAACAAAAAGCGCTGCACTGAGCAGCGCTTTTGCTACTTGAAGGCCTGAATTACTTCTTCTTAGGGGCAAGCATCATGGTCATTTGACGACCTTCTACACGACTAGGGAAGCTCTCGACGACAGCGATGTCGACCAGTTCATCCTTAATACGGTTCAGAAGATCGATACCCAGACCTTGGTGGGCCATTTCACGACCGCGGAAACGCAGTGTGACTTTACCCTTGTTGCCCTCTTCTAAAAAGCGAGTCAGGTTGCGCAGTTTTACCTGATAGTCGCCTTCATCTGTACCAGGACGGAATTTAACTTCCTTAACCTGGATTTGTTTTTGCTTTTTCTTTTGCTCTTTAGCAGCCTTGCTCTTTTCGAACAGGTACTTGCCATAGTCCATCACTCGACAGACTGGTGGCTCGGCATTAGGGCTGATTTCAACCAGATCGACACCAGCTTCATTCGCTGCACTAATTGCTTCTTCAATAGAAACAACACCGATAGACTCACCATCGATACCAGTTAAACGAACTTCGCGTACGCCACGGATTTCGCCATTGATACGGTGTGCGTTTTGCTTAACTGGTGCTTGAGTTCTTTTTCCGCCTTTAATACCTTATTCCTCCAAAACATTGAGCTTGCGACTGCTAATCTCTTGTTGCATGTACGCAACAAAGTCATCAATCTTAAATTTACCCAAATCGTTACCCTTGCGAGTACGGACCGCAACCTCACCTGCTTCGACTTCTTTGTCACCGCAGACAAGCATATACGGAACTCGCTTTAAAGTATGTTCGCGGATTTTAAAGCCAATTTTCTCATTTCTCAAGTCCGCGTTGACTCGGATTCCACTTTTTTGCAGTTTTTCTACAACTTCGCGAACATATTCTGACTGACTGTCAGTAATATTCATGACAACTGCTTGTTGTGGCGCCAACCAGGTTGGGAAGTAACCCGCGTATTCTTCGATGAGGATACCGATGAAACGCTCCAGGGAGCCAAGAATGGCGCGGTGAATCATAACTGGCGTATGACGCTCATTATCTTCACCGACATAAGTCGCCCCCAGACGCTCAGGCAGAGCAAAGTCTAGCTGAACTGTACCGCACTGCCAAGCTCGATCTAAGCAGTCATGCAAAGTAAATTCAATTTTAGGGCCGTAGAACGCCCCTTCACCTTCCTGAATATCGTAAGGAATGCTCATTGATTCCAGTGCGATTTTCAGGTCAGACTCGGCTTTATCCCACATTTCATCGGAACCCACACGCTTTTCAGGGCGTGTAGACAGCTTCACCACAATATTGTTGAAGCCGAAAGTTTCATAGGTGTCGTAAACCATCTTGATGCAGGAAGTCACTTCTTCCTGAACTTGGTTTTCCGTACAGAAAATGTGCGCATCATCCTGAGTAAAACCACGAACACGCATCAGACCGTGCAGTGCGCCTGACGGTTCGTTACGGTGACAGCTGCCGAACTCGGCCATACGTAATGGCAGATCACGGTATGATTTCAGACCCTGATTGAAGATCTGAACGTGACCCGGACAGTTCATTGGCTTAATCGCGTACTCACGCTTTTCCGACTCAGTCGTGAACATGTTTTCTGCGTACTTGTCCCAGTGACCCGAGCGCTCCCACAGAACGCGGTCCATCATCAGCGGACCTTTCACTTCCTGGTAGTCATACTCAGTCAGCTTGTCACGGACGAACACTTCCAGCTCACGGAACACAGTCCAGCCGTTGTGATGCCAGAACACCATACCCGGCGCTTCTTGCTGCATATGATACAGATCAAGCTGCTTACCCAGTTTACGGTGGTCACGCTTAGCCGCTTCTTCCAGACGCGTCAGGTGCGCTTTCAGTGCTTTCTTATCATGGAAGGCTGTGCCGTAAATACGCTGCAACATCTTGTTATCGCTGTTACCACGCCAGTAAGCGCCAGCCACATTCAGCAGTTTGAAATGCTGGCAGAAGCCCATGTTCGGCACGTGCGGGCCACGGCACATGTCGATGTATTCTTCGTGATGGTACAAACCCGGACGATCATCGCGAGAGACATTCTCATCCAGGATTTCCATTTTGTACGGTTCGCCGCGAGACTCAAAGGTATCACGTGCTTCCTGCCAGCTGACTTTCTTCTTGATAACGTCGTACTTGGTTTTCGCCAGCTCGACCATGCGCTTTTCGATCTTTTCCAGATCGTCAGCCGTCAATGGTTGCTCCAGATCGACGTCATAATAGAAACCGGAATCAATCGTCGGACCGATCGCCATTTTCACATCCGGGTACAATTGCTTGATCGCATGACCCAAAAGGTGAGCACAAGAGTGACGAACAATTTCCAGGCCGTCTTCATCTTTTGCGGTGATGATTTCCAGTTTTGCGTCGTTTTCAATCACATCACAGGCATCAACGCGAACGCCGTCAACACGACCGGCAATACAGGCTTTCGCCAGGCCAGGGCCGATAGACAGCGCCACATCGAGAGTAGAAACCGGGTTATCAAATTGACGCTGACTGCCGTCAGGAAGAGTAATTACAGGCATTCATTGATCCTTTGTTCAGTGGTGCCACATACCAAGTAGCACATGCAATTTCGTATTTTACCGCCTGCCAAGGTGCAGTACGGTGATGAGATAGTGTCTGTTTCGGTGTGAATTTTGGTACAAATCAAAATTGCTGACCCCAGACAGAAGGCGAATTGTAATGGATTGACTCACAAAACTAAAGATAGAAAAGCCAGTTACCTGTGAGCCACTTGCAAAATAAGGGAAAAGTTGCTTTCATTTGTATAGGCAATTTAGAGTCGATAATGACGCAGAGACAACACCATGGCAAGCGCACCGCGTTATCAGCAAATCAAAGAGTATCTCGACCAGAAAATCCAGAGCCGTGAATGGCCACCCGGATATAAGATCCCCACCGAAATTGAGCTGTCAGAGCAGTTTGAAGTCAGTCGGATGACGGCCAATAAAGCTATCAAAGAACTGGTTAATGAAGGATTTCTGGAACGCACACCCCGTTTAGGCACTTTTGTCTGCAATAAAAAAGCCGAATCTCCTTTGATGGAAATTCGGAACATTGCAGCGGAAGTCACCAGCCGGGGCCATCAGTATTCCAGCAAAGTGATCACGCAGCAGCAGGTCAAAGCCCGCGATGAAATTGCATTACGCTTAGGCGTACGGCATGACACGACTGTGTATTTCACTCAAATCGTCCATTACGAAAATAAGGTACCGATTCAGCTGGAAGAACGCTGGGTGAATCCGCACTTTGCCCCCGATTATATCCAGCAGGATTTTACGACCCAGACACCCAATGAGTATCTGATGCAGACATGTCCGCTCAGTGATATTGAGCATACTGTCGAAGCCATTCTGCCCCCTTCGCATATCAGTGAGTTACTTGAAATGGAGATCGAGTCACCATGCTTATTACTCAATCGCCGTACCTGGAGTAACACCAATCTCATCAGTACAGCTTTGCTGTACCACCCCGGTGATAAATACAAACTCAGCTCCAGAACCCGCGTCATTTAACCCTGGTTCGTCTTCAGGCGCTTTAAGCCTCGTTGTTTTCTTACCTATCATATTGACTAACAAGCCTGATCACTCAATGGTCAGGCTTTTGTATACTTCATCATTCCCGCCTGATACTTCCCTCTCCCGCTGCTACATACGCTACCTTTAATAGAATCCTTCAACATTGATCACATTTTCATTACAACACATCTTGAGTTTTGTCCGAATTCGGACTTTAATTTGTATATACATATTAATCAAACAGAGAGACGCTGCTCGCTATGGAACGTATTCTGACCAATCTCAAACTCGTCACCATGGAACCGGAACACGGTTATCAGGTCATTGATAACGCCATGGTGATTATCCGTCAGGGTAAGATCAGCTACGCCGGTCCGCAGCAGGCAAACTGGCAGGATACCGTCGACAGTCAGGCTGACATTGTGGACTGCAAGCAGGCTCTGGTCACGCCGGGTCTGATCGACTGCCATACCCATCTGGTGTTTGCGGGCAATCGTGCTAACGAATTTGAACAGCGTCTGAACGGTGTGCCTTACGAAGATATCGCCAAGGCCGGTGGCGGCATTTTATCGACAGTCAGAGCCACGCGCGCAGCCACCGAAGATGAACTGTTTGCATTGGCCTCAGAGCGGCTGGCCGGCCTGAAGCGTGACGGCGTCACGACTGTCGAAATAAAATCCGGCTATGGCCTGACAACCGAAGATGAGCTGAAAATGCTGCGGGTTGCCCGCCGTATTGGCGAGCAGGCCGATATCAAAGTTTCTACCACACTACTGGCCGCACACGCATTGCCTCCCGAATATGCCGGACGCAGCGACGATTACATCACCCTGGTATGCGACGAAATTATTCCTGCAGCAGCAAAAGAGAACCTTGCAGATTCAGTAGACGTTTTCTGCGAAGCCATCGGTTTTTCAACCGCACAAAGTGCGCGGGTTTTTGCCGCGGCCAAAGCCCATGGCCTGATGATTAAAGGCCATACAGAGCAGCTTTCAAATTTAGGCGGCAGTGCACTGGCAGCCAGTATGGGTGCAACATCTGTCGACCATATTGAATACCTGGACGAAGCCGGTGTTGAAGCACTGGCCGCCCACAACACAGTCGCTACCCTGTTGCCGGGCGCTTTCTATTTCCTGCGTGAAACCCAGCAGCCACCGATCGCTCAGCTGCGTGAAAAAGGTGTGCCAATGGCAATTTCCACCGACTTTAACCCCGGCACCTCGCCGATTGCCTCGCTGCGTACCATGATGAACATGGCTTGCACCTTCTTCCGCCTGACACCGGAAGAATGCCTGAGAGGTGTTACCGCGCATGCCGCACAGGCGCTGGGCCTGAGTGAGCAATGTGGTCAGATTCGCACAGGTATGGCCGCGGATCTGGCACTGTGGAACCTCGACTCGCCAGCAGAGCTGTCCTATCGCATGGGTGTGCCGGATTTAATCGCCCGGGTTGTGGATGGCAACCTCTTTTATCAATCCAAGAATCAGTAAACAGGAGGCTGTATGCCTATTGATATGAATGTCTGGCAAGGACGCAGTGATCCTGAAGACGGTAACAAAGGCTTGCGCTGGCACCAGAAAGTGCAGCCAGCCGACAATGCCAATGAAAGCGGCATCATGCTGCTCGGCTTCGCCTGTGATGAAGGGGTCTCGCGCAACAAAGGCCGCACCGGCGCTTATGATGCTCCGGTCGCGATTCGCCGAGCACTGGCCAACCTGGCATGGCACCACGAAGAACCCGTTTATGACGGCGGCAACATCAGCTGCGACGACAGCAACCTGGAACTGGCGCAATACCGACTGGCAGAAGATGTGAGCCGCGCCCTGCGTCAGCGCCACAAAGTGATCGTCTTTGGCGGCGGGCATGAAGTGGCCTGGGGATCGTTTCAGGGCATAGGCAATTACCTGGTGCAAAAGCAGCATGTTGCCGGCAATGAGAATGAAGCACAGCAACCACCGCGTGTCGGCATCATCAACTTTGATGCCCACTTCGACCTGCGTAATCCACCGGGTGGCAAGCAGTCGGAGAAAGGCAGCTCAGGCACCCCGTTCCATCAGGCTGCCCGTTTTTGCGAAATGCATAACTGGCCATTCAAATATGCCTGTCTGGGACTGGCACGTACCAGTAACACCCAGGCGCTGTATGAAAAAGCCGACCGTTTAGGCGTACTTTATAAAGATGACCATGAACTGGTTCATCACAAAATGGAGCAGACTCTGACAGAGCTTCAGCGATTTATTGATCAGTGTGATTACCTCTATCTGACCATTGATCTGGATGTTTTCCCGGCCTCCGTGGCACCAGGGGTCAGTGCTCCGGCTGCGCGCGGTGTGCCATTCGACATCGTTGAAATGCTGCTGGAACCGATTTTAAAAGCCAGAACGCCGAAAGGTGAGTCGAAAATCCTGGTCGCGGATCTGGCTGAGTACAACCCGCGATTCGACATTGATAATCAAACTGCACGGTTAGCTGCACGGCTGGCCTGGACAATCGCCCGCGCGATTCGATAACCGAAGAACGGCAAGGAGAGCAAAATGACGCAACAGCAGAATCCACGTCTGGACACGACACGTACCATCCAAGCACCAACTGGCACCACACTGAATGCCAAGTCATGGCTGACAGAAGCACCGCTGCGTATGCTGATGAATAACCTGCACCCTGATGTGGCTGAACATCCGCATTCACTGGTGGTCTATGGTGGTATTGGCCGTGCAGCCCGTAACTGGGAGTGTTATGACAAGATCGTGGAAGTCCTGATGCGTCTGGAAGACGATGAAACACTACTGGTTCAGTCCGGTAAACCTGTCGGGGTGTTCAAAACGCACAGTAACGCGCCTCGCGTACTGATCGCTAACTCCAATATCGTGCCACATTGGGCAAACTGGGAGCACTTCAACGAGCTGGATAAGAAAGGCCTGATGATGTACGGCCAGATGACCGCGGGCAGCTGGATCTATATCGGCTCGCAAGGCATCGTTCAGGGCACCTACGAAACCTTCGTTGCTATGGCGCGTAAACACTTCAACGGCGATGCATCCGGTCGCTGGGTACTGACCGGCGGTCTGGGCGGCATGGGTGGCGCTCAGCCTCTGGCGGCCACCATGGCGGGTTTCTCTATGATCGCCGTTGAGTGTGATGAGTCACGTATCGATTACCGTCTGCGTACCGGTTATGTGGACTGTAAAGCCACCACGCTGGACGAAGCACTGGCGATCATTGAAGAGTCCAGACAAACCGGCAAGCCGGTTTCTGTTGGCCTGCTGGGTAACGCGGCTGATGTCTTCCCTGAGCTGGTGAAGCGCGGCATCGTGCCAGACTGCACCACTGACCAGACATCAGCCCACGATCCGCTGAATGGCTACCTGCCTCAGGGCTGGAGCATGGAGCATGCGGCAGAAATGCGTCTGCAAGACGAAGCCGCGGTGGTCAAAGCAGCAAAAGCATCAATGGCAGTTCAGGTACAGGCAATGCTGGATCTGCAGAAAGCGGGTTCTGCAACCGTCGACTACGGCAACAACATTCGTCAGATGGCGCTGGAAGAAGGCGTTGAAAACGCATTCGACTTCCCGGGATTTGTGCCGGCTTATATTCGTCCGCTGTTCTGTGAAGGCGTCGGTCCGTTCCGCTGGGCTGCCCTGTCCGGCGACCCGGAAGACATCTACAAAACCGATCAGAAAGTCAAAGATCTGATCCCGGATAACCCGCACCTGCACAACTGGCTGGACATGGCGCGCGAGCGTATTCAGTTCCAGGGACTGCCGGCACGTATTTGCTGGGTGGGACTGAAAGACCGCGCACGTTTAGGTCTGGCATTCAACGAAATGGTGCGTAACGGTGAGCTGAAAGCGCCTATCGTGATTGGCCGTGATCACCTGGATTCAGGCTCTGTCTCCAGCCCGAACCGTGAAACAGAAGGCATGATGGACGGTTCAGACACTGTTTCCGACTGGCCACTGCTCAATGCCCTGCTGAACACGGCATCCGGTGCGACCTGGGTTTCTCTGCACCACGGTGGTGGCGTAGGAATGGGCTTCTCCCAGCATTCGGGCATGGTGATCGTATGTGACGGTACCGACGAAGCCGAAGAGCGCATCCGCCGCGTACTGCGTAACGACCCGGGCACTGGTGTGATGCGTCACGCTGATGCCGGCTACGACATTGCGATCAACTGTGCCAAAGAACAGGGCCTTGATCTGCCAATGATCACTGACAAATAGTTCGAGCAGACACAATGACTATGCTTCAACTAGAAATCCTGCCGGGCAAAATGAGTTTGCAGCAGCTGCTTGAAGCAAGCTATAACGATCTGATGCCAGAATCACTATTGCCAAGTCTCTGATTCAAACCCATCAAATTCAGCGAAACAACCAAGCCGGGATCACCTCCCGGCTTTTTTATCTGATTCTGTTATTAAAACGGCTTTGATATGAATTTTGCTGCCCTGCACTTTTTAATTGACTGTTTTTGTTATTTAAGTCAGCTGAGCGGTAAACATATAGTCTATGCTGTGATGAGGTAAAGCACGGGGCGACTGACAAAAAACACCATAATAACGTCAGTCAGGGGTAGCGATGAGCACGGCTCGTTCAGGTTGCAGAACCAGAATCTATTTGCACCCAACACAATTGCCCCAACAGATTTGGCGTCACTGTCTTTATATAATCCAGCCCAGGTGCTGTTTTATTGTTTATCATGATTTGTACCCAAACTGGTTTGTGCCCGGAGGATGCTATGTGGCAAGCGATTTCCCATCAGCTTTCAGACGTACTTGATCAACCCTTTACCATCCGCGAGCGGGATACCCTCCCTGGCGGGGACGTTAACGAATGCTATTGCATCAGTGATGGTGATCAAAGGTACTTCATCAAGCTTAATGAGAAAGAGCAGCTTCCCGTTTTTGAAGCAGAAGCGGAAAGTCTGCGGGTCCTGCAGGAAACGAACTCAGTGACAGTGCCCACCAGCCGGCATATGGGCATAAGCCGGGATAAAGCCTTCCTTGTCCTCGATTTCATGCCCATGAAAAGCCTGGATACAGAATCGGCTCACACCCTTGGCCAGCAACTGGCGCATCTTCATAAATGGGGTGAACAGCCGGAATACGGCTTTGACATGGATAACTTTATCGGCCTGACACCTCAGCCCAATCAATGGCGCCGTAAATGGTGCCGCTTTTTCGCTGAACAGCGGATTGCCTGGCAGCTGCAGCTCTGTGAAGAGAAAGGTATCGACTTTGGCAGCATTGATATCATCACAGGCAGAGTGATTGATATCTTGTCAGCCCATCAGCCCAAACCTTCCCTGCTGCATGGCGACTTATGGCATGGAAACACGGCGCTCAGTGTCGATGGCCCGGTTATTTATGACCCCGCCTGCTACTGGGGAGACAGAGAATGCGACATCGCCATGACAGAGCTGTTCGGCGGATTTCCCGACAGTTTCTACAATGGCTATCAGTCTGTGTTTCCGCTGGATGACGGCTACAAACAACGTCGCGACCTGTACAACCTTTACCACCTGCTGAACCACTGCAATCTCTTTGGCGGAGAATATCTGGATCAGGCAGAACGCTGTATTCGCAGGCTCAATCTGACTGACTCTGAGTAGCAATTAAACGGTAATCCGGGCTACCGCCTGCAGAGTTGAAGTGATAAAGTTCACATTCTTTATCCTTTCAGCTCAAGACAGGAACAGTATGTTAAAAGCCGCAATCTTCGATATGGATGGCCTTCTGGTCGACTCAGAACCTTTCTGGCAACGTGCTCAGGTTGAGGTATTCTCTTCACTGGGTGTTACGATTTCACAGCAGGAAACGCTGGAAACCATGGGATTGCGGATCGATCACATTGTTGATCTCTGGTTCGAGCGTCAGCCATGGCAAGGCCCGTCGTGCCAGGACGTCAACACCATGATCACTAAACGTGTGGAAGAACTGGTTCAGGAGCACAAACCTATGCTGCCTGGTGTGCGTGAAGCGATACAGACGTGTCAGGATATGGGTTTGACGGTTGCTCTGGCGTCATCATCCCCAATGAGCCTTATCAATGCCACCTTAGATGCCCTGTCACTGACAGAGCATTTCAGTGCCCTGTTCTCAGCCGAGCACCTGCGCTATGGCAAACCTCACCCGGAAGTGTACCTGAATGCGGCCCATGATCTGGGTGTCGATCCGCTCCACTGTGTTGCTTTTGAAGACTCCCTGAACGGCTTGCTGGCCGTCAAGGCAGCCCGCATGAAAAGTATCGTCGTGCCGGAGCAGCAACACAGTGCCGATCTGCGTTGGTCAATTGCGGACAAAAAACTTAACTCGCTGCTCGAAGTAAATAAAGCATTAATCACCAGCCTTTAATCAGGCTGAAGAATGGTTTGCCTGTTTGTCGTAACACACAAACAGGCTGATCATTCTGCTTCACAAAATACTCCTCCATATCGACACCAAAAGCGTCACTATAGGCCCATTTCCGATCAATCAATTTCACATTACCGCCAGCTTGTCTACTCTGTTCTTATCAACTTTCCAGGCAACAAAGTCCTCATAGTTAAAACTTCTCAGCAATTCAAAGTTTGCAGTTAATTCACGGCAAAAACTAATCCGTATCGCTAGGATTAACGTAACGGTTAGCAAACCTATACCCATCGTTTTTGTTGCGATTGTCAGGTAAGAAACGACTTCTGTGTTTCAACCAGCCAGTGGCTTCCGAGGCGAAAGAGTCAAGACTCTCCAGTAGGGACACTGGTCGCGGTATGAATGTGCCAATCAGTATCAGGTACATAATGTAAGGAGTAGAAAATGAAGAACTATAGTGAGCAGAGTGTGACTTGTCCGCATTGTGGCCACCATATCCGAATTACCCTGGACAGCAGTGCCGGCAGTCAGGAGTTTTACGATGATTGCCCCGCATGTTGCCATGCGATTCACTTAAACATGCAGGTTGATGAATTACACAAAACCATTCACCTGTTTGTCGATGCTGACGACGAGCAAATTTTTTAATGTCCGAATCAACACGCCCCTTTCACAAGAGGGCGTGTTGATTGAGACACACGACTTCCTCTAGCCTCTCGCAGCCATCACCCTTTCCACCGTATCCACCACAGCCTGCGTCTGAGGATCAATTTCTATATTGATCACATCACCTTTTTGGCGCGCAGACAGATTTGTCCTGTTCAGGGTTTCCGGGATCAGGTTGACGTTAAATCTCAGGCCTTCCACATCACCAATGGTCAGGCTGGCCCCGTCGATGCCGATATAGCCCTTAGTGAACACATATTTCATCAGGGCAGCAGGCAGAGAAAACCAAATCTGATGATTGTTTTCTGTTTCAATAACCTCATCGACTACCGCTGTGGTCATGATATGGCCTGACATGCTATGGCCACCTATCTCATCACCAAACTTAGCTGCGCGTTCAATATTCACGCGGTCACCGGGACTGAGCAAACCCAGATTGGTGACACGCAGTGTTTCCTGCATCAGATCGAAAGAAACTTGATTTCCGTTGATGTGCGTTACCGTCAGACAACAGCCGTTATGGGCCACAGAGGCGCCAATTTCCAATCCTGGCAGCAGTTCATCCGGCAATTGAATAACGTGAGTCTGAAAATCTTTTTTCTTATTAATTTCAATGATTTCAGCCGTACACTGAATAATACCTGTAAACATTTCTCCTCCAGAGAACTGAACCTGAAAGCGATGGGCACTCGCCTAATCGGATAGCAAAGCAATACTGTGCTACATAATGAATCTCTGCCCAGCATCCTATCATTGACCCGTTTTACTTAGCCAGCCCTGCAGTCACGCTGCATTGTGATATCCTCAAACAGTACGGCGACACAGAAAAAAGCAGAAAAGTGCTGAATTGTGATACAGATTGAATAAATCATTGTCAGTATCAGTGAAGCCGATATAATCCACTGTGAAGATTATTCCAATAATAGATTACCTGCCCTCTGGAGCATTTCGTGCATCTTTATCGTCTAGAAACTAAGCGATTGTTGAAACTCGCTATTCCCGTTCTGATCGCCTCTGTTGCGCAGACGGCAATGAGCTTTATTGATACTGTGATGGCTGGCGGTGTCAGTGCCACCGATATGGCCGCTGTCTCGGTCGCCTCCAGTGTCTGGATGCCTGCCATTCTGTTTGGCATTGGTGTGCTGTTCGCGATGGTGCCCATTGTGGCTCAGCTCAACGGCTCCGGCCAGAAAGACAAAATTCCGTTTCAGGTTCAGCAAAGCTTTGTATTGTCTTTACTCTTGTCAGTCCCAATCATACTGGTGCTCTATAATGCGGGCATCTTAATTGATTACATGGCCGTCGAACCCGTACTGGCAGAAAAAACCATCGGTTACTTACACGCCGTTCTTTATGCGGTTCCGGCCCTGCTGCTGTTTCAGGCATTACGCAGCTTTTCTGAAGGCCTGTCACTGACCGTTCCCGGTATGGTGATTGGTTTCATCGGCTTGTTAGCCAACATTCCGCTTAACTGGATCTTTGTTTACGGTAAATTCGGCGCACCGGCGCTTGGCGGCATCGGCTGTGGTGTTGCCACTGCCATTGTGTACTGGCTGATGTACTTCTCGATGCTGGTTTATGTACTGGTGAACCGGAAACTCAGCCGCGTCGGACTATTCCACACCTGGTATCGCCCAGAACTGAAAGCGATTCTGCGCCAGTTTAAAATGGGCTTTCCGATTGCCGCGGCATTATTTTTTGAAGTCTCGATCTTTGCAGCAATAGCACTGTTGATTGCACCACTAGGGTCAATTGTTGTCGCCGCCCACCAGATTGCTATCAACTTCTCTTCGCTGATCTTCATGTTACCGATGAGTTTAGGTGCCGCGGTCAGCATCCGGGTCGGACACCAGTTAGGTGAGCAAAACTTTGATGGCGCAAAAATTTCCAGCCACTGCGGTATCTGGGTGGGCGTGGCCATTTCTGTGGCGACGGCTGTGTTGACGATCATTTTCCGCGAACAGATTGGCTTGCTATATACCGACAACACAGAGGTGATTATGCTGGCGACACAGCTCTTGTTCCTTGCGGCTGTTTACCAGTGCAGTGATGCCGTTCAAGTGGTTGCTGCCGGGGCACTTCGTGGTTACAAAGACATGCGGGCCATTTTTATCCGCACCTTTATTGCCTATTGGGTTTTTGGTCTGCCGATCGGGTATGCACTGGGTATGACCCACCTGATCACAGAACCTATGGGGCCACACGGCTTCTGGATTGGTACGATTGTTGGCTTAACCGCTGCAGCATTAATGCTGACAGTGCGGCTGCTTTGGCTGCAACGTCAAGACCATGATTTCCAGCTGGCAATGTCGGTGCAATAACCGGACTCCCCCTTCCCTAAGGCAGCAAACGCTGCCTTTTCTTTATCTGAAAACTCAATCTGTTAGCTTATACTGTTATAAAAATCCCAGAATAACGATCATGCGCCGACGCTTTCTTTCAAATCCGCTTAACATAAACAAGCTGCTGATTCGGCTCGCATTGAGCGGCCTGCTTATTCTATTGGCCGGTTGTGACCGTCAGTCCTCAGATAATCAGTTTGCAGACTATGCTGATCGTCTTGCTTCTGTGCTGGCAGTCAGTTCGCCGAAAGAGCCGGATACCCGGATACCGCCTCTTCCCGAGGTCGGCGATATGCTGCAGCGCACCGAAGATGTCAGAATGGGACTGTTTGACGCCTATGAACTCAGAAAATGCGGCTTGTTTCATCTCATCGCAGAGCGCAACTCTGTGCTGGGAAAAGTGCAGGACAGAACCCGCCAGTTACGCTACGAGCTGCTGTTATTAGACGGTATTGGCCACTGTATCGCGACATTGCCCGAGGACGATAATGTCAGAGCGCAGCTGATAGAAGTTCAGACCACGAAACAAGATGACCTGTCTAAATACCTGTGGAACATGCTGCTCACTGGTGAAGAGTGGCAAAAACAATTTAAGCCTGCGCACTCCGCCTTTTCGCTGGGCACGATTCCAGATGCCACTGCCACCCTGCAGGCGATGAGCGGATTAGCGCACATTGCCAGCCAGATTTCGGCGCGGCACAGCGTCTCCGCTCAGTCCGCTGAACGCCTGCTCAGCTATGAAGAAAACATCCACACCTCGCGTTATCTTGGTCAGCTTTTTTACTCAATGGCCCGTGCCACTGACTGGCTGAACACCACAACCGCCCTACTGAGCCAAAACGACGCCACAGTCGTGTGCGGGCCCAACCGAAACCAGCAGAAAGCCAACTTTCTTGAGAACGTATTCTATAAATTTTTCGTTACGGATATTCAGCCATACCTTGCCAACCTTGATGCCCGCTACCAGGACATTCAGCCGGATCTGCACACCCTGTTTGCTATCCCCAACCGCCCTGCTGCGCTCGCCGATTATCACAGCTTCTATATAGATGGTGACATACACCGCCAATTTCGTGACGCTACTCTCAACCACGTCTCATACTGGCAGACCTTGTTCAAGCGTTGTGGGATAAACGTCGGACAGCCATAAGGGTAACTGGTCTTTGCCGTTCATTTTCATCGCCTTGCCGAAACACCTTTAACTGCCTTACAGATGAATGACCATGGGCTCAAAAAATCAACGCCCCTACTATGCTTTACATACAGGCCACAATCAGGGAACGAGATAGAATGAAAAAAATCAAAAACGAACAAAAACTGATTAAGAAAGCCATGGAAATAGGCATCGCCTTTGCCAAAAAACAGGGTTACGAAGACTTCGACAAAGGCATTTCAGATAAAGAAAAAGTGGAATGTATCTACCGGTTACTGGTTGATGTTAAGCAGATCACCCCGCTTTCTCCCGATCAGGAAGACGGCCCCAATATGAAACATAAACTGGCTATCTGGATCTCCCGCTTACTGCCGCCGGATCATGAGCTTTTGCAATAATTTTTACCCTGAAAACAACCACTCAGTGCCTGATTCAGCGTCAGGCAGTACAAGTAACAATCAAACAGTCACGAAAAATAAAAAAAGCCAACTCAAACACTTGCGCCAGTGGGTCTGAGTCGCTAATATTCACCCCGTTCTCAAGCAGGACGATTTAGTGATACGACCGTAGCTCAGCTGGTTAGAGCACCACCTTGACATGGTGGGGGTCGGTGGTTCGAGTCCACTCGGTCGTACCAAATCCTGCATTAGAAAACATTGTTGCTAAACAATCAAAACATAGCATTTGCGTCTGTAGCTCAGCTGGTTAGAGTATCGCCTTGACATGGCGGGGGTCGGTGGTTCGAGTCCACTCAGACGCACCAAATTTTTTCAATATGCCAAAGCGTGTTGAAGCAAAAACTGAATAAAGCGTCTGTAGCTCAGCTGGTTAGAGTACTACCTTGACATGGTAGGGGTCGGTGGTTCGAGTCCACTCAGACGCACCATACAGAGAAGCCCGTTCGAAAGAACGGGCTTTTTCTTTGTCTGCTATCTTTTGTCCCCCACATGTGTCCCCCACATGTTTTCGTTTCCCCAAAGATTTTATTCGCCAGTAGCTCATAACAGTTAATTGGAACAAATTCCTGATACTGGCTGTTCTGCCCCTGTTCGTTACTGACGTCATTGGGATGAATTTCGGCGCTCAGGTATTGAAAGCCTTCTTCGGTGACTTTTCTGATGCCGAGTTCGTACCACTACGTATTCCGACGAAGTTGAACACTTATTCCGGCTGAACATGAACACTTAACTTTTTCAACGTATCACGACAGTTGTTTTTT
>NZ_JASJOJ010000065.1:0-21745 GCF_038519165.1 Photobacterium sp. SP02 | reverse complement strand
CCGGCCGCTGGCGGTCGGGAAGACCCCGTCACTGAACAGGTGTGACTCCCTGCCCAGCGGCCAGCGCTGCGGTTGCCAGTGGGCATATTCAGCATCTGTCATTGACGATAACGCTGAAATATCAAACAGATAAGGTGAATTCTGGTTAATGCGGCTCAAGGCCGCGTATTCGCGATACACATCCGCCACAGTGGCGAAATCAAACCCGCTGAAGCCCATTTTTTTAGCCACTTCACAGATAGCCCACCAGTCTGCTTTGGCCTCGCCGGGAGGAGGCAAAAACGCCCGCTGACGGGAGATCATTCTTTCAGAGTTTGTCACCATGCCGTCTTTCTCGCCCCAGCCGGCCGCTGGCAGCAGCACATCGGCAAATGCCGCCGTGTCCGCTTCCGGTGAAATATCAGACACAACCACGTACTCGCAGCGCGCCAAGGCTTCCGCCACTTTGCGGCTGTCAGGCAAAGACACCACAGGGTTGGTCGCAATAATCCAGACAAACTTGATCTTGCCCTGGTGAATCGCCTCAAACAGCTCGACCGCTTTGAGCCCGGGTTGAGTGGCCATATTCGGCGCCTGCCAAAAATCGCCGACCGCTGAGACAGATTGCGGATCAAAGCCTCTGTGGACCGCCAGCTGGTTTGCCAGCCCGCCGACTTCGCGACCGCCCATGGCGTTGGGTTGCCCGGTCAGCGAGAATGGTCCGGCTCCCGGCTTACCGATTCGTCCGGTGGCCAGATGGCAGTTAATAATTGCGTTGGCTTTATCGGTACCGTTGGCCGACTGGTTAATACCCTGACAAAACAGGGTCAGGGTATGCGGGGAATCTTTGAACATCGCGTAAAAAGCGTTGAGCTGCTCCCGGCTCAGCCCCAGCGTCTCAGCGCAGCGAGCCAGACGGTATGGGTCACGGCTGATTTCAGCTTTCAGCGACGCAAAGCCCTCACAATGCCTCGCGATGAAATCGTCATCCAGCGCATGGTGATCAGACAGATAACGCAGCAGGCCGTTAAACAGCAGCACATCGCCGTCGTTCGCAATCGGCAGGTGGAGATCGGCCTGCTCCGCCGTTGTCGTCCGTCTGGGGTCGATCACAACCAGACGCAGATCCGGGTTAGCGTCACGGGCCTGCTGAATACGACGAAACAATACCGGGTGCGTCCAGGCGGTATTGGCACCGACGATGACGATAAGATCCGCTGTTGCGATATCGTCATAATGAACCGGGACCAGATCTTCACCGAACGCCCGGTTATGCGCCGCCACCGCCGAGGACATACAGAGCCGTGAATTGGTATCGATATTGGCTGTACCAATAAAGCCTTTCATCAGCTTGTTGGCGACATAGTAATCTTCTGTCAGCAACTGACCGGAGACATACATGGCCACACTGTCCGGGCCGTGTTTGGCAACCGTCTCTTTCAGCTTCTGTGCGATAGCATCAGTGGCAGCAGACCAGCTGACTTCCTTGTCTCCCAGGCGCGGATACAACAGGCGATTAGGTATGTTCAGGCTTTCTTTCAGCGCAGATCCTTTAACGCAAAGTGCCCCATGATTGGCAGGGTGAGAGACATCACCGACTATTTCAGGCTGCTTGGTCAGGCTGCCGGGCTGAAATTTGCCTTTCACCGCCACACCACAGCCTACACCACAATAGGGACAGGCTGACTTCACTGCTTCACCTTGCTTACATCCTGCAACCTGACCGGCTGTGTTGCTCATATTCTTCTCCTTCGCGTCCCGCTTAGCGCCGGTTTCAGGCATAAAAAAAGCCACGCCCCCGGGAGAGGACGTGGCTGCAATGCCTAAAACCAAAGTATCAAGTGTTGAATGTCGTGTACCTTTGTTGTGTTGCATCTTGTGTGCCAGTTTTCATCAAACAGCCAAAGTTGTTTTATTTCAGATAATTACCTCTGACAACACCACCACCACATGATGTCGCCCAGGTTAAGACAGCCAATCTTAGTGCACAACTGCACTGAGTTGGGGAGTCCCTTAGCCAAGCCGCGCCTGCCGCTGCCTGAACCACACCGGGCCGAACGTGTTGAACAGGGTCGCCAGTACAATCAGGCTGACACCCACCACTTTGTTCCACACCAAAGTCTGCTCAAAGAAGCTGATCTGCCAGATGAAAGCAAACAGCAGGTTGGTCAGAATCAGCGGCGCCAGGCTGGAGCCGGATTCCACCAGGCGGTAGGCTTTGACCCGAAAGACCTGAGTATTAACGATGCAAACGGCCAGCAACAGCAACGAGGGTAACAGCAGCGATTGCAGATCGGTTAACTGCTGCCAGCTGGCTGCCAGCCTGTCAGTGCTGTGGGTAAAGAGAACCAGCGGCAGCAACATCAGACTGGCGAGCGTAAAGCACCAGGCATTTAAGCCAAAGGCCGACATGCTCCCTTTACTCACCCGGTACAGGCTGACTTGGGATCCGGCATTGAACACCCCCGCCGCTACCCCGACGATCAGCTCCGGCCGCAGGGCAAAACCGCCGGCATTGCCCGCCATCAGGACCACCCCTAAAAAGGTGATCATCAGATTCATGATCGTCATCGGCGGAATCCGGGTGTGAAATAACAGTTTTTCTAACACAGGAATAAACAGCGGCCCGGTACTGAACAGCACCACAGTTTCCACCAGACTCAAATGGCTCAGTGAAAAGAGGAAACACAGCTGAGCAGCAGCAACGCAAAAGGCCCGGATCCCCAGTGACTGCCAGAGCTTTTTGCTGTCGGGTACGGCCCACTGAGTCAGCGACATCAGCCACATCAGTAACACGGCTGGTATTGAGAATCGCAGAAAACTGAGCATTTCTACGCTGATCTGATCACTTAACAGTTTGGACACCAAACCGTTTACCGACAGACTGAAGGTGGAAGCCAGCATGAAAAAAAGAGGGCGCAAATCTGTTGTCATTAAGTACTCCTTAGCTGGTGAGGAGTCTAACGAGGTTACAAATGATAAAAAAGCGAATAATATTAACCAAAACTGTTAGAAAAACTTACAGATGAGAAAACTCGTAGCACTGAAATCACTCTATGCTTTTGTGGCGGTGGCAGAAACGGGCAGCATGACTGACGCCGCTGAAGTCCTGCATGTCAGCCATTCGGCTATCAGCCAGGCGATAAAGTCACTGGAAAACCAGCTTGGCCTGCCCTTGTTCCAACGGGTGGGCCGCCGGGTGGAGCTGAACCGAAATGGCCGTAAATATTACCGCCAGGTGGCTCCGGCACTCGAACAGATAGTGTCAGCCGGTGAAGCCTTGCAGCAGCAGAACCCGCACCGGCTGACACTGAACATGGTGAACTCGCTGGCGCTGCACTGGTGGATCCCCAGAGTGCCCGATTTTCAGGCTCTGGCGCCTCAGATTGATATTCGTATTTCTACCCTGACCCATGTGTTTGATCTCGACAAAGAGGGGGTAGACGTTGCTTTGATCCACGGCCGTTCGGATGACTGGCAAGGCTATCATTGCGAAAAGCTCGGTGACGACCAGTTGATCCTGGTTTGCGCGCCGTCACTCATCGACACCGGCAATGCTCTCAGCGCAGACGCCATGCTGTCGGCCCATCACCCCATTTTTGTCACCAACCCAAGGCGCGAGAACGACTGGCAAATCTGGTGCCAGGCCAATCAGCTGCCAGTACCGGCCCAGCGCCACAACCTTTGCTTTACCGCTTCGATCCAGGCGGTGCAGGCAACGCTGAGAGGGCTGGGTATTTTGGTCACCCATCGCCTGTTTGTCAGGGATGAAATCAGGCAGGGACTGCTGACGGAAATCGGCCCGTCGGTGCGCAATCCATACCAGTCCTACTATTTTGTCTGCCAGAAAGAGAAGCTTGTTCAGGAAAGCGTATTGACGCTGCGGGCCTGGCTGCATCATGAATTCCGGCTGGCCAGTGCATAAAAACACTGGTACTGATTACTCTTCTTCCGCCAGCAGCAGGTAATCTGAAAACAGAAAATTGCCTAACAGCATTGACTGGTTTTCAGCACCATCGAAATAATCCAGATAAAAGCGCACCAGTACATAGCCGGGAGAATCCCCCTGACCGAGATCTAAAATATTGAGGGGGAGTTCCAGCGCTTTGTCCTGCTTCGACTGAAGTACGACAGGCTCGGCCAGGGTCACAGTCTCATCATTCTCCGGCCCCAGGCTTATCCCCTGTGCGGGAACCGTGAGCCTTGGCGGTACATGCTCGCCGGGATACCCCGTCTGGGCCGGGGCCGTGACAACAAATACCCGCTCACTGCGCACCGTATTCAGGGTCGCCTCTCTTGCTCCGCTGTTGGTAAAGCTGAAACGCAGCGTGGGCTGCAACCCGGCATTCACCTCATCTTCTATATAGGCCACAGGTTGGGGTAAATCACTCAAAGGAAGGTTGGATAACTTTCCCAGCTCGTCGTACCGGTAGTAATGCGGCACACCGTCATCGTGGATATAAACATCCAGCCGCGACAACAAGCTACCTTTGGCGTCCGGATCACGTTTGATATGGTAAATATACAGCGCATTCTGGCGCGCATTCGCCTGCAGCAGCCCTTCCACCTTTAACTGTGAAGGTGAGGCAAACTGCTTCATCTGATCCGTGTGCTGAAGATAACCGGGATCGCCGCATAACAACCAGGGCGGCATGATGGCAGACCAGCGCTGGCACTCACCAGGCATGGGATCTTGTTCAGTCGACGCCTCTCGCTCAGCAATCAGGGCGTTATACTCTTTCTGACTCATGATGATCAGCTCGGGCAAAAGGAACACCGATTTTTCACCCGAAAACGGCGCCAGCGTAATCCCGGAGAGATGCAGCTCAGCCGGGCGGGTATTGTGGGTGTAGATATTGAGTACCACAGCACCCAGGATCATGGCGAGCAACAGCGGCAGTATGAATTTTAACAACAGACTTTTTTTGGTCATGACGACAACTCAGCTATCAGCACCAGGAGATTGTGCTAAGTATAGCCTTCATGCGGGTACTATCATTTGCCGTTCTGGCCGTTATGCTCGATGAACCAGCGCCGCAGTAGATTCACCGCAATGAATAACACATTGTTTCTTCAGGTGCATATCACAAAATAACACCATAAAAGGCAAAACCCGCATTCAATTATGAGCAGAAGGGCATACTCAGTCGCTCATTTAACCTATATTAGTGCACTCAACGGCACCTTCCGTTCCTGACCTGTAATATCATCAGTCAGGAACTTCATCTGGTGGCAACAGTCGAATGCTTTTGTGCGACTGAATGACAGGTTTATTTTCTCTTAATCTAAGGATGCTGACTATGTGGCAACTTTCCGATCTGGCTCCCCTGCTGTCTGACCATGACGGTTGGGAAGTCGACGTTCAGGGTCAGGCGTTACTGATCCGTAATGAAGACAACATTGAAGCTTTTCTGGCGGTCTCAGGTGAGCAGATTCTGGTTGAAGTCTTACTGTTTGACGCCGGACAGGTGAAAGACACCGATGCACTGAACCGTGAAATACTGCGTACCCATAAGATGTTCCCGCTGTCGACCATAGGGATCAATGCAATCAATGGCAACGATTACTACATTGCCTTTGGTTCACTGTCTTCCCAGTCAAAAGCAGAAAGCGTCGTGATTGAAGTCGCCACGCTTTTCCGTAATGTTGAAGCCTTTATTGATTTGTACCAGGACTTCCTTAAGGAGCAAACGGCATGAGTGTCTGGAAAAAACTCTTCACCGCAATGAAAGGCGGTGCCAACGAAGCCGCAGAAGCCGTCGCAGACAGCCAGGCGCTGCGCATTCTCGATCAGGAAATCCGTGAAGCCAAAGCAGAGCTGCGCCGCTCTGATGAAGCGCTGGTTGGCATAGTGGCCAAACGTAAACTGTCTCAGCAAAAAGTGGAAAGCTTTAATCTGGGGATCACCGAATACGAAGCCTATGCCCGTAACGCGATGGAAAAAGGCCAGCAGGACTTAGCACTGGAATGTGCACAGAAAGTCGCCAATCTGCGCAATGAACAGCAGGCCGAGCAGACGTATCTGGATCAGTTCACTCAATCAGAACAGACGCTGAGAACCAACATCGCCCAGGCCAAAGACAAGCTTCGCCAGCTTGAGCAGCAAGTGGATGTGGTGAAAGCCAATGAAGCGGTGCAAAAGGCGCAGTCTGCAGTGTCATCCGGTCACGTCGGTGCCAATGCCAAAATGCATACCGCGGCCTCGTCGCTGGAACGTATCAAGCAGCGTCAGGCGGAAAAAGCCGCTCAGCTGGAAGCTTCTGCAGAAATGGCAGCCGAGCAATCAGGCAGTGCATTGGACAAGAAACTGGCCGACGCCGGAATCAGGAGCGGGGGCACAGCCTCAGCCGAAGATGAACTGGCACGCATTCTTGGTCGTCAGTAAGCGATAATTCCAGGGGCTGAGGCCATTCCGCTGGCTGATCAGCCCTTAGGATTGAGGAGAAATGCATGTCTATCTGGTTGTTGGTCCGCCGTTGGGCCCATCAACAATTCAATCAACTCAATGGTCGAAATCTGCTCATCACGCTGCTGTGCTATGTCGGCTTGTCCTGGCTACTTCTTGAACTTGCGGGTGAGCAGGCGCTTACACACTCATTAACCCACTTTTTCTACTATCTGGTCGTGACGGCTTCTACCGTCGGCTACGGTGATTATTCTCCGGAAACCCAAGCCGGAAAGTGGGTGGTCGCCCTGTTTGTCATTCCGGGCGGTTTGGGTCTGTTCGCCATTGGTATTGGCCGCCTGGCTACGCACTTTATTGGCTATTGGAAAAGTGGCTTGCTCGGAAAACGGAGAATTAACGTGGAGAACCATATCCTGGTACTCGGCTGGAATCACCAGCGAACCCTGCACCTGATTAAAATGCTGCAGCACGAAGAGCGACAGCGTCGTCACATTGTGCTGTGTGTGCGCCCTGAAATGGAAAACCCGTTGCCGGGTGAGATTGATTTTGTGCGTGTTGTCAGCTTTACCGACACCACTGACATGGACAAAGCCGGTGTCAGCAAGGCAAGCTGTATCATCATAGATAACGAGCAAGACGATGTGACGCTGGCAGCGGCACTGTATTGCTCAAGCCGCAATCCCGATGCGCATTTGCTCGCCTACTTCGCAGATGAAGGGCTGAGCGACTTGCTGAAATCGCATTGTCCCAAAGCCGAATGTATTCCGTCCGTAGCGGTTGAAATGCTGGCCAAGGCCGCCGTCGATCCGGGTTCCAGCGAGCTTCACCATGAACTGCTGAGCACCCATCACGGCATGACCCAGTATGCAGTACGCTTTCCTGAGACCGCATCCCCGACACAAATCAGCCGTCTGTTTACCCTGTTCAAAGAAGAGCACGAGGCCACTCTGATAGCCATTGATCGCGGAAAAGGAGTGGAATTGAACCCGTCGCTGGATCTGGCCGTCTTGCCCGGTGCCAACCTGTTCTATATCGCCGATGAACGTGTCAATGATTTCAACTGGCCGTCTTAAACCGGCAAGGAGTAGCTATGTTCGACTGGTTAAAAAAACGCAAGCAAGCCGCAACCACTGAGCCGGCCGCCCCCGAGATCATCGGTCTTCGCTTAGGCGGTGCCTTTGAGCTGGATGATTTAAAACTGCGCCTTACCGAGCCGTCTCTGATGATCGAAGGGGCAGCGCGTACCCAGCTCATCCAGGCGGTCGGAGAAGTCTGGCTGGACGAACAGACACGCCTGATACGCTATTACACCGATGACGAGGGCTTTGTTCAGGTGCTGACCCACGGTGCCGGTGATGCTGATGTCAGCGAGGTAAAACTGTTTTACTTCTATGACAGCAAACCTGTCGATACGGACAGTGAATGGCAGCATTTACTCGACAAAGGGATAGTCAAAGGCCAGTGGCAACTGGAAGACTTCACTTATCAACAAGTGTGGGAAAACAGTCGCCCTGTTGCTATGACCGAAAAAACCTGGCTGCAGAACGGGACGACCAGCTCTACCGATCAGTTTGCCATGGTATACGAGAGAGACGCAGAAGCCGCGGTGAAAGAAGTGCTGCTGGTGTCTGCAGAAGAGAAAATATTCAACAACAGAGCCGAACGCAGCCTGGTGTTGAGCACAGGATTTGACCTCAGCCCGACAGATTTTAAACTTATTGGCTGAGTCAGATAATAACCACTAAACATTTATAATTTCAGGGATTTCCATGGATCTATTGACACAATCACTCGCCGGGCTAGGCTCATTTGTCGTTTATTTTGCGATTTCTATCGTGTTCTTGATGCTGTTCAAGATCATCTTTGTCCGCATTACCCCTTATGACGAGTGGAAACTGGTCAAAGAAGAAAAAAACACCGCAGCGGCCATTACCCTGTCCGGTTCTATTCTGGGTTATGCGCTGGCGATCTCCGGTGCTGCCAGCAACTCGGTGAACTTCATTGACTTTTCTATCTGGGGTGTCGTGGCATTACTGGCGCAGATGCTTGCCTATGTGATTGTCCGGGTTGGTTTCATGCCCCGCATTGCCGAGCGTATTGAAGCAGGAGAAATCCCTGCCGGTCTGCTGATGGCTGCCACCTCAGTGTCAGTTGGCCTGCTCAATGCGGCCTGCATGACCTATTAAGGGGGACTGTCATGAAACGGACTAAAGACGTCAATCTTTCCGGCATGCGAAAACAATGGCGTCCCTTTGCCATTGCGCCTGTTACCGCTGCCATTACAGCGGGATTACTGACAGGTTGCAGCGATCCGCAGGAAGATGCCGTGATCTACCATACGGTCAATGACTGTAAAGATGACAACCCGGGCTATTCCGAACAGTGTGAAGCGGCCTATCAGAATGCGCTCAAGGAAGCTGAGCGCACGGCGCCGAAATACAAAAACTTGCAAGAGTGTACCACTGAGTTCGGAACGAACTCTTGCATGAAATCGACGGAAAACAACTGGTTCATGCCTGCAATGGCCGGCTTTATGTTTGCCCGGCTGCTGGACAGTAACCGCGGTTACTACAGCCAGCCAATGTTCAGCTCCTACTATCCGGGCAGCCGTTATTACGGCCGCTGGACCACAGCCGACGGCTACGACTACGGTTCATACCGCTATAAAAAGTCGAAGATCAAAGTCGGCCCGGATCAGATGAAACCCAAGCCGACCGTCAGCCGCACCATCTCGCGCGGTGGCTTTGGTTCCAGTGCGGCGGCAAAATCCAGCTGGGGCAGTTCTTCCAGCCGGAGCTGGGGCGGATAATCTGACCTGATTTGACCCAGAGCGCCGACAGGCGCTCTTTTTTCACCCAAAAACTTACAGCTCAAAACAATCGCCCACGAATTTTTATCAGCCGACCCAAATAGACACATTTCCCTTAATAAACAACAATATAAATTAACATTTAGAGCTAAAACCTAAAAGTAGACCAAGATCACACTTTGAACACTAAGCAAAAAATTGATAATATCCCCACGTTTTTCATAAGCAGAAAATCTGGAATACCTGCTTAACAAGAGGTCATAGCGCAGAATTTTGCTTTCAATATGGCCTATTTCACTGTCCGTTAAATTGATTTAAATCAATTTTCACTAAGGCCTCTGCCACTATCATGGCGCTCCCCTAATCGGACATAGCAACCGTAAGATTTGAAGGATTTATGGAAATTAAGTCAGATTTAAATAAACCGGTATTTTTTACCTCGGCAATCTTCATTGCCGCACTCTCTTTTATAGGTGTGATGTGGCCGCAAGCCATGGAATCCTATTTTAAAAACATTCAAGGCTGGATCATCACACAGGCTAGCTGGATCTACATCCTGGCTGTCGCCATCTTTTTGATCTTCCTCATTCTGGTCATGTTCAGCCGCCTGGGTGATATCAAGCTTGGGCCCGATCATTCCGAACCTGATTACAGCTACAGCTCCTGGCTGGCGATGCTGTTTTCCGCCGGTATGGGCATCGGCCTGATGTTCTTCGGCGTCGCAGAACCTGTTATGCACTTCACATCCCCGCCTGTCGGAGATCCGCAATCGGTAGAAGCGGCACGTGAAGCCATGAAGATTACGTTCTTCCACTGGGGATTGCATGCCTGGGGTATCTACGCGCTGGTTGCACTGGCGATGGCCTACTTTGCCTACCGCCATAAACTGCCATTGCTGCCACGCTCTGCCCTGTACCCTATCCTTGGCGACAAAATCTATGGCCCTATCGGTCATATGATCGACATTTTTGCCGTGATCGGTACGCTGTTCGGTGTAGCGACCTCTTTGGGCTTTGGTGTGGTGCAGGTCAACGCAGGTTTCAACTATCTGTTTGATATGCCACAAAACACTACAGTTCAGGTGCTCCTGATTGCCGCCATCACCCTGATTGCCACTGTCTCCGTTGTCATGGGCCTGGACGGCGGTATCAAACGTCTGTCGAACATCAATATGTTCCTGGCCGTGCTGCTGCTGGCCGTTGTCATCATTGCCGGTCCAACCGCTCTGATCATGAAGTCTTTTGTGCAAAACACCGGGGCTTACCTGAGCGATATCGTCAATAAAACCTTCAACCTCTATGCTTATGAGCCGAAGGAAGACTGGATCGGCGGCTGGACCCTGTTGTACTGGGGCTGGTGGGTATCCTGGTCACCGTTCGTGGGTATGTTCATCGCCCGTATTTCACGTGGCCGTACAATCCGCGAATTCCTGGTGGGCGTACTGCTGATCCCATCCCTGTTCGGCTTCCTGTGGTTCACTGCCTTTGGTAACACCGCCATTGATGCCATCATGAACCACGGTGCGACTTATCTGAGTCAGGCTGTGAGTGACAATGTGCCCGTTGCCCTGTTTAAGTTCTTCGAGCACATGCCTATGTCTACGGTACTGTCTGTTATAGGTGTGGCACTGGTGATCACTTTCTTTGTGAGTTCTTCCGACTCCGGCTCGCTGGTTATCGATACCCTGACCTCAGGCGGTGCGGCTGAGCCACCGGTTTGGCAGCGTATCTTCTGGGCCGTGATTGAAGGTGTGGTGGCCGCTGCGCTGCTGGCGGCCGGTGGTCTGTCTGCCCTGCAAACCATGACCATTGCCAGCGCCTTCCCAATCATGATTCTGATGCTGCTGTTCTGTTACTGCCTGTTCAAAGCACTGCGCAATGACTACATGCTGCAAAACAGTATCCAGACACACAACACCAGCGTGCAGTACACTCAGGCCAGTGTGAGCTGGAAGTCCCGCATTTCGGCCATGGTGAACCATCCAAAACAGGATGAAGCTGAGAATTTCATGACCTCAACGGCCATACCGGCGCTGAAAAACCTGGTTGAAGAAATGAAAGTTCAAGGCCTGGCGGCCAAGCTTCAGGTGCTGGATGAGTCGCGTGTCCGGTTAGTGGTTGAGAAAGAAGATGTGGAAGATTTTGCCTATGGCATTCGCCTGCGCCACTTCGCGCTGCCGACCTATGCTAACGAATCGTATGACGATTACTACCGCGCCGAAGTCTTCCTGCTGCAGGGCGGCCAGCAATATGATGTGATGGGTTACAATCAGGAACAGATCATTGCTGATGCCTTAACCCAGTACGAACGCCACATGCACTTCCTGCATCTGGCCACCTCGGAAAACATTCAGGAAGAACCTGTCCTGTCATAAGGTTTGCCTGACTGAAATAACAGCAAAAGCCAGCTTCGCAATGAAGCTGGCTTTTTTTATCCCCACTCTCTGTAAATCACAATCGGCTCACTGGCTGTAAGCACCGCTGGCATAATGCAGCTCATAACTGTGGCTGTAGATTTCCAGAATATTCCCGAACGGGTCTTCCATATAAATCATGCGGTACGGCTTCTCGCCCGGGTAATAATAGCGCGGTGCTTTCATACGCTTTTTCCCGCCTGCAGCAACAATACGCTCTGCCAGCTCCTCGACATTCGGGTCCTGCACACAGAAGTGAAACACACCGGTTTTCCAGTATTCAAAGTTGTTTTCCGGCTGTTGCTGATTGTCGAACTGAAACAGTTCCACCCCAATGCGATCCCCTGTTGAGAGGTGCGCAATCCGAAACCGTCCCCAGCCCTCGCCAAACACATCGGTACACATTTCACCGATGGCGCTGTCATCCTCGACGATTTCGGTCGGTGACATGATCAGATACCAGCCGAGCACCTCGGTATAAAATTTCACCGCCGCTTCCAGATCCGGCACTGAAATACCAATATGAGAAAACGTTCTTGGGTAAGGCATTTGTTCGTTTGTCTTCATGGGTGAACCCTCTTGTTGTTGAGTGCTTCACTTTAATTCGCCAAAATGCGAATTAAAAATTATCATTTATTCTCGTTTCCATCACGATTTGTTATCCATGAAACTCAACAGACAATGGCTGCATACCTTCGCCACTCTGGTCGACGTCGGCCAGTTCACAGAAACCGCCGCCCGGCTTCATATGACCCAACCGGGCGTCAGCCAGCATATCCGGAAACTGGAACAGCAACTGGGACAAGCACTTCTGGTTCGGACAGGGAAAAAGTTTGAACTGACCCATGCAGGCACAGTGTTGTATCAGCACTGTCAGCGTTTGATGACAGAAGAAAAGCACCTGCAACAGGCACTTTTACAGGATAATCCGAAAGCCGGTCCGTGCCGGTTCGCCATGTCCGGTACGCTGGCCAATCAGCTATACCCGCTTTTTGTTCAGCGCCAGCTTGCCCATCCGGGGCTGGTGGTTGGCGTTGAATCCGCGCCGGATCAACGTGTGCTTCACTTATTGGAACAGGACGAGGTCGAGCTGGGGATTGTCACCGAGCCACCCGCGCAGGCGCGTTTTCACAGTGAGCGAGTCGGAGAAGAGACACTGTGTCTGGTTTTTCCTGCCACGCAGAGTGAATCAACGTTGTCGCAAGCCTTGCTCACAGAAACCGGCTTCATCGATCACCCCAATGCCCGCCGGTATCTCGACAGTGTGTTGTTGGATCTGCCGTTTTCCATGCCGCACGATTCGCTGCCGGCACGCGGCTACATTAATCAGCTCAGCCAGATTTTACTGCCGGTTTCACTCGGGCTCGGTTTTACCGTCCTGCCGGAAAGTACCATTCTGGAGTCCCCGTACGCACAGGATCTGCGTATTCTGCACCGCAGCGTCAATGCCAGAGAACCTTTGTATCTGGTACGGAAACGCCATCGCGAGCTGGCCTCTCGTTATAGCTGGTTCACCGACTGCATCCGGCAAACACTGCAGTCTTCCTGAGCAACCAGGAAAAGCACCCAAACGCTCTGCATTCACAGTGTTTGACTCACTGAGTGCTCAGGTGTTTTTGCAGATGATCAACGAAGATGGTGATTTTTTTAGCCAAATGTTTTCGACCGGCATAGAAAGCATAAAGGACCAGAGGCTCAGGTTCAGCGTCTAGCTCTATGATCTGCAATGTGCCTGCATTTATTTCATCGGAGCATGACTCCTCAGGCAATATCGCGAAGCCTAGACCTGCCAGCGCACCAAACTTTGCCATGTTGCCGCTGTTGACTTTAAATGACGATTTCACACTCTGCGTAAGCAGCTGACCGTTTGAATGTCTGAATACCCAGGGGGTGCCATTTAACGCCGTTAAACTACTGATACAAGGCAAGTGGCTCAAATCAGCCAGTTTGTGAGGACGGCCATGCTGTCTGATCAAGTCCGGTGCAGCGACCACTATGCTCCGTAATCTGACTATCTCTTTCGCCACCCAGCCACTATCGGTAATTTTTCCGCGCTGATAGCTCAGGATCAGATCGAACCCATCCAGTAAACTCTCTTTAGGGCTCAGGCTGGTTTCACAAGATAGAGATATTGCAGGATGCTCAACACAGAAAGCGACGACTGCCTTTGCAAGGACCGGAATATCTGGCATCAGGATTCTGAGTTGGCCCGCTACCGTTTGAGAGTGCTGATTAACTTCTTCCAGCGCATCATTCAGCGCCGCTAACAAGACCCGTGTCGTAGAGTAAAGCTGTTCACCCGCTTCGGTTGGGGCCATACGACGCGTCGTTCTTTCCAGTAACCGGGTATTGAGCTTCTCCTCCAGTAAAGCAACATGACGGCTGACATTTGATGTCGGTAAATTAAGCTGCTCTGCTGCCTTTTTAAAGCTGTTGTACTCATAAACGCAGTGAAAACTTTTCAACCACTGCTGCTCGATCTGCTCAATCATTTATTATCCCGAAATGCTGGATTATCAAACCAATAAGTCGCACTTTATTACTCAATTCGGGCTAATACAATAAGGTCTTTCTTAAGAGTTACCCCTCAAGACCAGAAGGCTTAACAATGCTCACTTCATTTTTTTCATCACGTCGCATGTCTGATTACAGTCTTTATATCTGCTTTATGATTCATTTTCTGGTTGCACTGGATGCGTTAGTCATTGTGCCTTTCAGCCCGATAATGGCACTGGAAGCGAGAGTTCCGGCATCACAGTCTGGCTATCTGACGTCTGTTTACGCTATTGCTGCAGCACTTACTTGTCTGGTTATTCAAGGCTCGCAGGATGTGGCTCGTGAAAGAAAAAGAATCCTTTTCTATCTTGCTGGTACAGCTATTACAACGCTTATTACCTCAATGCTGGATGACTTTGCTCTTTTGCTGTTGGCTCGGATAGTGACGGGAATTTTTGGCGGTGCATTGGCCGTTGTAAACCTGAATTATTTAATCTTGATGTCTGATGAAAAGAAAAAAAAGAAAAACACCGCAATTCTAATCAGTGCATTTCCGTTAGCGCTCGCGCTTGGTGTACCAGGCCTCATCATGGTGTCCGCCGGCACTCACTGGCAGTTTGGATTTCAGCTATTAGCAATGGCTTTGATATTTTCTACTTTCTTGCTTTTAATCGTTCATTTGACCTCTCCCAAGCCATTGCTGGCTCCAGGATACACAAGGGATACGAAGCAAAATACGCCAACTAGCCCACTCAGAAATTACAAACGATTACTTTTCTCTGCTGCGCTGATTTTCACCGCCATTTTGAGCACTTTTGTCGTATCAACCCAATACCCTGTCATGCTAACAATAAATCTCGATATCTCTGAAAAGCTTCTGAGTCTTTGTTACACGGTAAGCGGCCTGGGCTCTTTTGTTTTAATACAATATTACGCAAGAGCAAGAATGAGTGATATTACAGTTGGCAAGTTAATAGGGCGGCTTTCATTAGTTATGGCGATCGCTGTAGCATTGGGCTTCCATACAAAAAATGTAAACCTTGCCGCGATGGCCTTTGTTATTTTTATCATTGTCAGCTCTGCGCGAACGCTTATCTTAATTACCGAATTAATAAGCGCTCTCACGCCACAAGATCGTGTGATTATCATCGGCCTGCAAAACTCGCTGCAACACTTTGCAGTTGGTCTGGGCGGCGCCTTAGGGAGCCTGCTTGTTACCTCGCAAGCGGATTTATCGGTCGATTTTTCAGCAATGACGTATGTGGCAATCGCCTTAATTGCCTGCACGCCAGTGTTATGGAAAGGCAAGTCATTGATTAGCTTTGATAAAATCAATCAGACGGGATGAGTTGTGTACCATCGGTAAATAACCGGCTCTCACGAATAGTCGATAAAGATAAAACCACAATAACCCAGGCCGTGGCTGTCAATTCAGCCACTTTCAAAAGCACCCGCCTTTAGATAGCTGCAAATCTGAAATTCACATTTGCGCAACACATTGCTTATTCGCACCTATACTCCTTACCAGACGCTCGCTTAAAGCGTACGACAGGACGTCATCTAACCAGACAGGAGTTCAGGATGCTGCACACTCTGCTACAACGTTTATTGACCTTTGCATTGCTGTTCTCTGTTTCGGCTCAGGCAACGAATGTGCTGCTCCCGCCATTGAATGCGCAAGCCAATCAAACCTCGATTTCTGGTCTGTCGTCCGGTGGCTTCATGGCGGCGCAATTTCATGTGGCCTTTTCTGAATCGCTGGTCGGGGCGGGGATTGTTGCAGGTGGCCCCTGGAACTGCGCGGGTAATAATCCCTTTGTGAACCCGCTGATCAACGCGACAACAACTTGCATGAACCCCTGCGAAAATAGCCTGATTGGCTGTTCGTCAACCCTGTTTCCCAACAGCGGATACTTGGCAGAGCTGGCGAAAGTAACCGCCAACAACGGCCGGATAGACGATACTGAGCACCTCAAAAACGATCAGGTTTACCTTTTTTCGGGCAAGCAGGATGAAACAGTCGTCACAGGTGTGGTCGATTCCGCAGTGAACTTTTACCAAAGGCTGGGGATACCAGAATCGCAGATCCGCTATAACAGCAGCGTCAATGCCGGCCATGCCTTTATCACCAGCGATCCGGAAGATACCCCCTGCGATCTCACACAAGCGCCTTATATCAATAACTGTGATATTCCGCAGGCACAGCGAATTCTGACCCACATCTACGGCCCGCTGAATCCACCCGCTGCGACGCCGGACGGTGACTTAGTGGCCTTCAATCAAAGTGAATTTATCAGCAGTCCAAACACCAGCATGGACGACACTGCGTATGTCTACATTCCCGCCAGCTGCCGCTCGGCATCCTGCAAAGTGCATGTCGCTGTCCACGGTTGCCGCCAGGGCATTGCCGTTATCGGCACCACTTACATAAAAGAAACCGGCTACCTGAACGTTGCCGATACCAACGAGATCATTGTGCTGTTCCCGCAGGTGAAAAAGTCTGAATTCATCCCCTACAACCCCCGCGGCTGCTGGGATTTCTGGGGTTACAGTACCTTAAGCCAACCGCCCTACAACTATTACACCAAAGACGCCCCGCAGATGAAGGCGATAAAAGGAATGATCGATCGTCTGGTCAGTGCAAACTCGCACTGATTGAGGGCTGCAAGGGATCCTGCATCCTTTCACATAGTTTTAATCTAAAGTAAGAAATGAGTCCTGGCCAGAAACTAAAATGACGAGATTCTCAGCGTACGAACCAATAAGTCATGAAGGTAATCCACAGCCGGAGAGCCTTTTGATTTTTTACTCCGGTATACGGATACTTCCATAGGTTCTAACGGCCCCAGGCCCTGTTCTTCTCCGAGTATTTCAAGGTGGGGAGGCACACTGCACTGAGTGAACACCGCTATGGCGAGTCCACTTTCCACCGCGGCAATCTGGCCCGCCAGACTCGAACTGTTATACACCACTTTGTAAGGTTTGCCTTGCAAAGCAAGGGAGTGTATTGCACTTCTTCTGGCAAGACTGGCACTTTCATAGACAGCAATCGGCAGTGTTTCCCGACGCCAGATTTCAAACTGAGACGCGCCCACCCACACCATAGGTTCATGGAAAAGAAGCGTACCCCGGCTTGGGTTATCTCTGGAGACTAAGGCCAAATCCAGATCATTATTCTCTATCCTGGGGATCAGAGAGGTGGACTGCTCGCAGTTTAACTCAATCTCTACGCCACCGAACCGGGGCGCAAAATTGCGCAGCACAGGCGTGAGATATTTTGCTGCGTAATCATCCGGCACCCCTAATTTGACCTGGCCTACCAGCTCTTCACCATGGAACGCGGCTTGCGCTTCAGAATGTAAGTCAAGAATTCGTCTGGCATATCCCAACAGCATCTGACCTTCGGCTGTCAGCTCACTGTGCCGGCTTCCTCTGACGAGCAATTTCCGTCCGACGGCATTTTCTAACTTTTTCAGCTGCATGCTCACCGCAGATTGCGAGCGGTGAACAGATGCCGTTGCATTCGATAAGGAACCGGCATCAACGACGGCCACAAAGCTCTTTAACCAATCTATCTGTAAGTCCTGATAACTCATTTATTCGATTTTCGAATGGATGATTTTTGAATTATGCGCTTTTCGATTTTTCCATTCCAGTTTATTGTTTCAACATTCTCAGATTATTCAATGTGATGGTTTTTAATGCACACGCAAGAATTGAAGCTTGAATTGAATGCGATACAACAAGGCTTTATCAGCTTGGTTCCAATCTCGTTGTTCGTATTCGTTTTCGGTGCCGCTTTTGGTTTAGCCGCGTCTCAGGAAGGATTACATGAAAACGCCGCCGTATTGATGAGCGCACTGGTGTTTGCGGGGGCTTCTCAGTTCGGGGCTTTAGATCTTTGGGGAACCCAGGTGCCTGTGCTCCCATTGGCTATCACAGTCTTTGCCATTAATGCCCGGCACTTGCTCATCGGGGCAACCTTGTATCCTCATATTCGTTCCCTGAATCCGGTCACCCGCTATGGCGTTATGCTGGTAGCATCCGATGCGAACTGGGCGCTGTCGATGCGGGCCTTTGCTCAAAATGAAACGTCCAAAGGACTCGGTTTACTGTTCGGTGGCGGTATTGCCCTTTGGTTTTTCTGGATTATTGGTACCTGGGTCGGATTTTATTTCGGCAATGCCATCCAAAATCCATCCGCCTTCGGTGTCGATATGGTGATGGGATGTTTTCTGCTCACCATGGCGCTGGGAGGAAATAAAAACAATAAGACGTATGTGATATGGGCTGCTGCGGCCACATCATCGATCGCCGCTTACCTTTATCTGCCAGAAAACAGTCATGTGATTGTTGGTGCACTAACAGGCGGCATTATAGGCGTATTACTGGGAGGGGATAACAATGAGCATTGATACATCTGAAATGGGCACACTTTTGCTGGTCATCATTATGGCGGTGGTCACAATAGTGACCCGTTGGGGAGGTGTCTTTATTATGTCTTACATTCCCATCAGTCATCGTGTTCAGCAATTTATCTCGGCGATGTCAGGATCTGTGCTCATTGCAATCATAGCCCCCATGTTCATCAAGGGAGATACCGGCGCTCAAGCGGCACTACTGGTGACAGCCGTGGGTACTCTCGTGCTGAAAAAGCCGCTGCTCTCTATCGCTGCCGGCATAGCGATGGCTGCACTGATGAGAAATATGTAGAAGTTCCGAGGGTTGCAGCGGTTATGCAGACTTAGCTAAGCTAACCTGTGTGCCGTCACACTCAGGGCCGGTTTAGCCGGCCTCATACCCCATCACCCACTCGCCTTCGCCTGTGTGCTCATCAACGTTACCGCCGATGACGCGAAAACCCTGAGAGAGATAAAACCGATAACTGACGTCATTGCGTTTATAGACATTTAGCGACAGCGATTCACGACGTTTTTTAGCATGACTGATCAATGCTTTACCTATGCCTTTACCCTGCACATCGGGTTTGACGAAAATGGCCGCCAGCTGGTTTTCGTACAGGGCATAGAAGCCCTTTACTATGCCTTTTTCAACCCAGACGTAAACTTCAGAAGCCGGCAGGTACATGCTGCGCATGTTGTCGACCTGAGATTGCCAGTAATTCGGTGAAATGAAGTCGTGTGCTTTAAGTGAAGCATTAAGCCAGATATCCAGTACCGGCTCCATGTCTGTGTCTGTAAATGCTCTAATCATTGTGTCTTCGTGTTGTTTGCGTTAACAGGAGTATCACAGCTAACACGGTAGCCTTGCCAGATCACAGATCTCAGAATGAAGGAAATAAACTTGTCTGCGTCGCAAAATCCCGTATCCGACACTCCACCTTGTAACCTGAATCCACCAACGGGTTTAACCCGCTTTCGTAAAAAACCCGATCCCATATTGAAGTAAAAAGCGCTTTCTTCGTCACTGAAGGCAATGTCGATGCCAGTATGGAGACCGTATCGCCGGGCAATCAGGTAGCGAAAGCCCTACCATCAATGCATGGCAGAATGTAAGACTACAAGCTCTATGCCGTCAAATTGTACGTTAGTACATCTGCTCTGGCCTCATTTTAGAAATGATATTCACGTAGACGAAATCACATTTTCATATCTCGACATCACATTTCAATATCAAAAAATGAGTCGTATTGATAAATCAACAATCATCAAAAAGAACATATTATTAATTTGTAAAATGCGATGCACAATTCAATTTTAGTCGTATGATTTTAAATTTTTGCAAATGAAGATCACAGAAAGGAATTGAAGATCATTGCCTACCATATGCATTAGTGAGAATAATAACTTCTCGAAATCGTTCGGAATCAGCTAAAGGAATCATTATGAAAAAGTTAGATGAAAAGAAAATTTTTCACTAAAAAAGAAAAAGTACACCATGTTTAAAAAACGTAAGTAACTGAATCAATTATGCCGCACATAGTGCGGCTTTTGGCTCATGACATTCAATTACAGAAATCAGTATCTAAATGAATATAGTTAATTTTTTATTATCAAGTGCAATGAGCTTGCTTGCCTTCAGGAGTTTTAGCATTATATTTGTCTGGTCAATCGCTACGATGGAAGGTGACAATAACAGCATTGTTTTAGGTAGCATAATTGCATTAATGTGGATAATAAATTTAGTTACCCTTCCACTATCCGGAGATCTTCTTGATCGAAATAAAAAGAAAAAAATACTCGTTGTAAGCGCCATATTTTCTGTTATTTTCATTAATGTTTACTATATGCTTTTCTACCATTTGCAAGTGTCTTATTTCTATCTGGCTCTCGCTGCGTCTATTCTCGCCACAACAAATTCAATTGTTACAAGCAGTATCAATAGTACAATTCCATTCTTAACTAGCAAAGAACATTACACAAAATATATAGGGATTGCGACTTCATTAAATTCAGTACAAGCGATTGTAGGTGCAATCCTGGGTGGCGGTGGTGTTGCTTTCTTAGGCTCACAGCTGTCTATCATCGTTGTGTCTGTTTTCTATACTATATCACTGACTCTTCTGCTATTTGTGAGAATAAGAGATGAAAAACCAGACAGCTCTCTTCATCAAAACTTTGTTAAACGAGCAAGCGTTGGATTTAAAATACTATTTCAATTGAAAAATGAAAAAATAACTTGTTATATTGCCATGGTCACTAACTTTATATTAACCCCTATGATGGTAGTCATTCTACCTCTATATGTGGCTAATAATTATAATAACATTGCTCCTTTAGCTTACTTTGAGATTTCATTTGCGATTGGCATGGGAATTGGCGCTCTCATTCTGTCCAAAGTTGATTTTAACACTTATACCAGACTTAAACCTGCAATAGCGGGTAATATGATGATTGGTTTTGGAATAATACTATTTTCAACCTTTGAACTCATTCATTTAAAATTATTATCAATGATGCTATCAGGCTTTGGTCTATCGTTGATTGTTATCGCAACCAACAGTGTAAGGTCATTTGCCGTACCTGACCACTTTAGAGCGCGATTAGAAAGTGCTATTTTCTTCCTGTGCGTCATTACCATTCCAATAGGAAGTCAAACTTTTGGATATTTGATACAAACATTCGGTAATGACATCATCAACCCATTACTACTAATAATGGGCGTAATCGTATCTTTTAGTTCATTAGCATTTTTTCTATCTAGTCACACGAAAAAGATGCTTCTTAAATCTAATGCCCAACTAGACCAAATTTACATGAAAGAATACCCGAAAGCATTTGAAGGATAACATATGGATATAAAATATTCTAATGGGCAACACAAAACTCCAACGCAATACTATTCATGAAGCACTCGTTAACAAAGCGCTGGATAAAAGCAAATATAGAAGTAAGAGTCTATCGATAAAAACCACGAAATTTGGCCAGAAGTTATTAAGTGATTGTGTCCAGCTTGTCGATGATTGTAAATCAACAATTTAATCGCCCAGAAGTCACTAATTGCAACGCTAAACAGTGACTGATTGGTAGCAAAGGACTGAAATTTAAATCACGCCAATTTTGTGTGGCCAAATCTCGCGGCGATAGATATCTGTGCCGCGCAGGCTGCCATCCTCGCCCACACGCTGCCAGCCCCAGCGACGGTAGTGACTGATACCTCTGCCGCTCTTGCTTACCGTGAT
>NZ_JASJOJ010000064.1:0-22117 GCF_038519165.1 Photobacterium sp. SP02 | reverse complement strand
GCTGAGTACGCTCGAATAAGGCCGGCATCAGCGCCAGGCGCTGATCAAACTGCATAGCCGCGGAAAATCTGGCTGGGAAATCCGCAACAAGCAGCCTTACCTGAGCAATCGCTCCTCGAATGGTATGTCGGCGACAACCTGCTCAACCTGAGCGATGACAAGCTGCGCGAAATCTTAAGCTGGCTATCCGGCGAGTTAGTCAGCTAATTGAAAAGCGGCTCCCAACCGCTGCATTTCAGCGCAGGGAGCCACTTGGCCATAGTGATATTATGACTGGCTGTTATCGGATGATTTTTCGCTTTGAAGGTAATCCAGTGTCATTCGGGTTAAACGCTGCTTCTCTTCCTCACAGATAAAACTGGCCTGAATCGCATTGAGGGTAAACTGGGCGATCTCTTCCTGCGTCATTGGGTGTGCATCGGCCACCGCCTGAAAATTATCTGTCATATACCCACCGAAATACGCCGGGTCATCCGAATTGATGGTGACGCACAAGCCTTTGCGCAACAGATCGACAATATTGTGATCTTTCATCTCCTCGAACACCTTGAGTTTTAAGTTCGACAGCGGGCACACGGTTAACGGTACCTGCTCCTGCACTAAACGCTCAACTAGGGCAGCATCTTCAACACAACGGACACCGTGATCCACCCGGGTCGCCCCCAGCAGATCCAGGGTATGGGTGATATTTTCCGATGGCCCTTCCTCACCGGCATGGGCTACGGTCAGAAAACCTTCTGCCAACGCTTGCTGAAAGACCGCATGGAATTTCTCCGGCGGATTGCCCTGCTCAGAGGAGTCCAGCCCCACGCCCACGATTTTGTCTTTATGCGGCAGCGCCTGACTGAGCGTGGCAAACGCTGAGTCCTGATCGAGATGGCGCAGGAAACACATGATCAGCTGGCTGGAAATACCCAGAGTTTCCCTGCCCTGCTCCAGTGCGCGATGAATGCCCAGCACCACAGTATCGAAGGCAATACCACGCCCGGTATGGGTTTGCGGATCAAAGAAGATCTCTGTGTGCACCACGTTATCGGCTTTACAGCGCAGCAGGTAGGCCCAGGTTAAATCGTAAAAATCCTGCTCGTGGATCAGCACGTTTGCGCCCTGGTAATAAATATCCAGAAAAGACTGCAAATTGTGGAACTGGTACGCCGCACGCACTTCATCAGGTGAGTTAAACGGAATCGCGATCTGGTTTCTCTCGGCCAGTGCAAACATCAGCTCAGGTTCCAGTGAGCCTTCAATATGCAGGTGTAATTCCACTTTTGGTAAGCCAGTAATAAAGGATGTCATAAGGTGCTCTTAATCAGGTTCTCAATACGTTGACTGGGATGATTAACAGCTTTTCTGCAGCAAAGGAGAATGGGATATTCTGACCATGACAAAGAGAAAAGCGATTAATCGACTTAACTCTTCGTAATCAGAATTTTACGGATTCTGGTAGAGACCCCCACACCCTATCAGTGGGGTTATACGAAGCGGGTTGTATCGGTTTACGCTAAACCGATGACCACAACGGGACGAACTTTCTCATATCAGCTGCCGGCTTGCAAGCCGTGCCAGCCAACACCCTGCCTGCGACCCCATAGCAGAAGGCAACTTACTACTGGTTCTGGTTACTGGTTTCTGGCAAAAATGACGGGAAAAACGTCACAATGAAAAATGCGCCCCCGTTCGCAGAGGCGCAGCGCTAATGTTACTCTTTCTCTTCTTTAGAAAATTCTTCGCTGGCCTTTTGCCAGGCTTCACTCAGGCTGTCATAGGCACCAGAAAAGCCTTCTTTGACATGATCCCAGGCGCCGGCCGAGCTGCTCTTCATGCTGCCATACCATTCAGCCAGTTTCACCCGCTGTTCCTGCATCGATTTCAGGCTTGCTCTGGATTTCTCACGGGCAGCCTGATCCATATTGTCCCAGTCATCTTCTATCTGGGTCTGCAACTGCTCAATATGTTTATCCAGGCTGTCGATGCCTTCTTTCGTCGCCTTCATGGCTTCGTCTTTTTGCTCTGCAGAGTAGTTTTTCAGTGACTCCAGCAAATCCTGCGTCTCTTTGTTCACCTGTTCTGCAGATGTCACTGCTTCTTCTTTTTCGTGATGGGCCGCGGTGGCCACGCCAGGCAACAGCCCGATGGACAACACAAGTGCACACACCGAGGCATAACGACGAACGACATTCACTTTCATATTTCCTCCAAGCGTCGTGATATGAATGAAGAATCAGACCTAAAGTATGGCCGATCCCTAATAAAATTGTGTTCACTCACTGTCAGGATACGGTTCACTGGCGAATCCTAACGGATGTTCCATACTTTATAGCACTGGTTTCAACAATGAAAAACAATAAGTTATGGATGAGAACAACAGCACTTTATTAAATCTGCGCACCATTGAGCCTTCCGATTTTAAGCAACTTGCTGCATTGGAAGATCTGGTATTTCCTGATGTTGGTGGTGCCTGGCCAAAATCCACCATACAGGGGCTGGTCAAACATTTTCCCGACGGGCAAATCTGCATTGAGGACAAAGGAAAGATCATTGCCGCTGCACTGACCATTAAAGTCAGCTACAACCGCTATTCCCTGAACCACACCTATCTGGATATAGTCGACGCCAACAATGTGGCCTGCCACAACCCGAACGGGGATGCGCTGTATGGGCTGGACGTATTTGTCCATCCGGATTATCGCGGCCTTCGCTTAGGGCGCCGCTTATACGAAGCCCGTAAGGAGCTCTGCCGGGCCAACAACCTCAAAGCCATACTTGCCGGCGGACGTATTCCGGGTTATCACAAATACGCCGATGAAATGCATGTTTCTGATTATATTGCCAAGGTCAAACGCCGCGAAATTCACGACCCGATACTCTCGTTTCAGCTTGCCAATGATTTCGACGTAAAACGCCTGATGAACCGCTATCTGCCTGAAGATGCGAAGTCCAAAGGCTACGCCACACTGCTTGAATGGGACAATATTTTCTACGAAGAAGATATCTCGATCCATCAAACCGAAAAAACACTGATAAGGCTGGGCATAGTGCAGTGGCACATGCGTCGGGTCGTGTCGGTCGACGACCTGATGAATCAGGCCGAGTTTTTTGTTTCTTCGCTCTCCAAATATCAGTCCGATTTTGCATTGTTCCCTGAGTTTTTTAATGCGCCGCTGATGGGGTTAGCCAGAGACAAAGATTCGGTTGAGGCCATTCGCTACCTGAGCCAGTTCACTGAAGAAATCCGTCAGCGATTTTCTCAGCTGGCTGTCACGTATAACATCAACATCATTGCCGGCAGTATGCCTTACCTGAAAGGAGACAAGCTGTACAACGTCTCATATCTGCTGCACAGAGACGGGGACATTGACGAGCAATATAAAATTCACATCACGCCACACGAAGTCAGAGACTGGGTGATAGACGGAGGCGATAAAGTCAAAGTCTTTGACACCGATGCCGGGCGGATTGGTATTCTGATTTGCTACGATGTCGAGTTTCCCGAACTGGGCAGGCTGCTGGCCGATCAGGGAGTCCAGATTCTGTTTGTCCCTTTCTGGACAGATACCAAAAACGGCTATCTGCGGGTACGTATATGTGGTCAAGCGCGGGCGATTGAAAACGAATGTTACGTCGCGCTGGGAGGCAGTGTCGGCAACCTTCCCCGGGTTGATAATGTCGACATCCAATATGCCCAGTCTGCGGTGTTTTCTCCCTCCGATGTGTATTTTCCGCACGATGCGATCATTACGGAAGCCAATGCCAATACCGAAATGATTATTTTCGCCGATGTCGACTTGTCAAAATTAAAACTGTTGCACAACGAAGGCTCTGTCACTAACCTAAAGCATCGACGCTTGGATCTTTATAAAATGAAGACCAAAAAGCGTAACAAAAAGAAACATTAACCGATGCTTTTCACAGGAAGTGGCCATGCTACGAACTATTCGACAGACAGTGCTCATTCTTGGGACACTGTCTGCTTTTTCCGTTTCCGCTCAGAGCACTGTCAAACCTGGACTTTCAGGCAATGTCAGTATTAACCTGGGTTGGTTTAAGAACGACTCCCACCTGAGTACCGAGCAATCATCCGTACTCGATTCGCTGGACGAATCCGGCACGAACGAAGAAAAAACCCTGCCCCTGCCGATGTGGGATTTACAGCTTGGTGTTGCGCCAAATACCGCGCTGTATTTCAAATCGGCGCTGGGCGGGATGGCGAGCAGTTTCTATATGCAGGCGGGCCTTACTCAGTATTTGAGCGACGGCTCCAGCTTAGGCATTGGCGTTATTCCCGGCTTTTTTGACAACAAAGTGTGGGATGACCCTTTTCTGACCGGAACACCAAGGCAGGAAACCAAACGCTCTATCCGGGGCGCGGTTCTCGACTACAACCGCATTGCGGGAACCAATGTGTCGTTAGAGCTGGCCGCGGGTAAACGGAAAATCGAGGATGAACGCAGCGGCTCCACCTTCAGTACAGCGGCTCAAGACACACTTAAACGCGAAGGCGATCTTTTCTATGCCGCACTGAGCCAAAAGCTGGATTTAAATCGTCAGTTTGGCATTGACTGGAAAATTCACTATATCGATGACAGCGCGGAAGGTGGTGCAGTAGCGAACAATCGCTATGGTGTTGAGCTGACAGCCCGGCAACGGATCGATCGCTATATTGTGATGCTGGGTGCCAGCACGGCATGGATTGACTATGACGAGGTCCATCCCATTTTTAACCAGGTCCGGGATGACAACCAATACGGTTTTTCCGCAACCTTGATCTACCTGGCCCCGTTTAACTGGCGAAACGCCAGTGCCGTTGCCCGGGCTGGGTATGACAATCTGACGTCTAATATTGATTTTTATGAAGAAACTCAGAACCTGTACAGTATAGGGCTGGCCTATTCGTTTTAATGACATTGCACATGATGTGCAGCCTGCGCTGCCATCATGTGATTCATAAACGGCTAGCTTTTTTTCACAAACCACCCTTTCATCACCGACTTGGCGTTTGCCCATTTGAGCTTATCCTTGATGTCATTCAGTGTGGTCAGTTCATTCTGGTAGGCAACCGCAATCGGCCAGCGCTGGCCTTCCACTTCCAGAACCAGTGAAGGAAAGCCAGACACACCCAATGCTGCCGCGTGTGCTATGTCTTCCTGAAGTAATGCGTCAACCTCAGCGCTGGTGATGTCTGTCATGAAACGCGCAACGTCCAAACCCAGCTCAGCAGCCAGCCTGGCATGGGTCTGGTAGTCAGAAGGATTCATTGCCCGCAGGTAATAAGCCTGCTGAATTGCCTCTGTCATTGCATTTTCCTGTCCCTGTTTTTTTGCGGCAATAACAGCCCGACAGGCAGGGTAAGTCGACCGGCGCGGCTGGCACTGTGTCCAGAAGTCATGATTAAATTCTGTCCCCAGCTGGCTGGCTATCCGGCGCCAAGTCAGCTGCAACATCTGCTGCATCTCTTCCGGCATGGGCTGATCACTGTCGGGAGCCAGACCACCCAACACACAACGAATTTCCACATCAGCCGGTAACTGAGCTTTGAGCCGCTGAAAAGCAGGACGATAACCCCAGCACCAGCTACACATAGGATCATGAACGTAATACAAAATAGCGCCCACACATTTCTCCTGACTGAGGCTTTTGAAAGAATTTCTAACCATTCATTCTAAAGCTATCATGGCTATGCGCCAGCTTTATCTGGAGTTCTGCCCCCGGCTTTTGTTGCTTGTGCTGCTGTTACTGCTGCTGACGTATCTTAGCCCTTTGATGTGAATACAAGGTGGCAGCATCCTGTTCCGTTAGCTGCAAGTTAAATTGCGTGGTCAAGAGCTGATACAGCATGGTGGCGTCACTGATATCCACCGCTCTCTCCTGCCCTGTCTTATCATCATATTCAAAGTAGGTCAGGTTTCGGATCAGATACCGCCGGCTGTCAAGAATCCGCGATACCACCAGATGATTCACAAATACAGCCTCAGGGGCTTGATGACTGTAAAAATGGCTGATTGTGCAATCTGATTCCAGGTATTCCGCAAAATCAAAACGATACAGTGTTACCACTTCATCAGAGTTTGTGGCCATCACCAGCATACCGCCACGGTTGTCGGATTCCACGCTGTACTGGTATCTGACATCAGGCTGAGGCAGGTTGGTATCCAGGGAAATAATCTGTCTTGGGTTCATGATCCCGAACCCGACATCGATCAGATACTGCTTATCGCGCAGGGTGAGTAAGGTTAAGCGGTGAGAACGGCCATTGTCCGGATTACCGTTAAGCATCACACGGCCAATCAGAGGGCGGACATCAAAGCCCAGCTGTTTCAGCACCAAAAATAAGACCTTGTTGTGCTCGAAACAATAACCGCCGCGGCGTTGCACTATCAGGCGCTTTAATAAAGCCTCAGGTTCCAGACTTAAATCATGCTTCAGAATGACATTGGTACTGGAAAACGGATAACGTGCCAAATGGGCAGCTAACAGAGATTGCAGCCATTCCAGGCTGATTTGCGGCTCGTTAATAGCCAGGCTTTGCAGATATTGATCGATAAGGTTTTTCATTTAATCGCTCCGTTGCATCAAATAAGTAACGCCACGATAAAACCTCAGGTTAACTTGAGGTCAAGCAATAATATATAAAAAACCTCTTGGCGCCGCTCATTACAAACCGGCTGAATCTGTGCTTTGCCCGGTTTTTAGTGTCACTTGATATCGACAGGCAACTGCTCCAGCACATGCCGTTTTTTATCGTCAACGCGATCGCTGAACTGACTCAGTAAAATGCTGAGTTTCGGACTGATACGCATCTGACAAAACGGCTTCTGCGGGTTGCTGTAAAAATAATCCTGAATTTCATGCCGTGATGGCTGAAACGCATCAAAGCGCAGGGCCTGGGTTAAAATAGGTTGTTCGAATTCAGGTTGAAGGGCTTTGAGACAAACCTGCGCCGCACGTTGCTGATCAGGACTGAACGCATAAACAGCCGAGCGGTACCTGTGGCGCAAGGCATGGTTCGACGTACAGCTGTGGGTATAAAGGTGGATCTGAATCAGGGTATAAAGATCAATCCTGGCAGGGTCAAAGCGCAGTAAAATTCCTTCGGACATCTCTTCGTGCCCCTGAGCTGACAGCCAACCCTGATCGACTTCGCCAACGCCTTTCAACGACCGAAACACAGCTTCGGTACACCAATGGCAACTTCCGCCCAGACCGACAGTTTCCATCCAGCGCCTCCTGCTTTATCCATTCGACTTTGGTTATTGGACTCCTTCCGGCACGAAATGGTTTCACCGGCAGCAGCATCTTGCCGGTTTCTCTGCGCAATTTATGTAATCAAATGTTGCGCCCGCTGCAGCAGCCAGCCCATTTTTGCCGATAGTACAACACGATACTAAGCCGCATTGACTTTGGCGGGCAGCAATCAACAGTCGTCTCTGATGGGGGTAGCAGGCTGGCAAGGAAAGAGGTTGCAGTACTGTACTTTGTTTGGCCGGATGAGCGCTTTATGGTCTGGCAGAGCACGCTTTATGGTCTTGCAGACCAGAGGAAGGCTTTCCCCAGGCAGGACTGCCCGGGGATGTGTTCTTTTCTAACGCAGTTAACGATGTTCGCGCTGCTGTTTCTTGCGTGTCAGCTTTTCCTGCCGACGGGCCTCGATAATGCTTTTGGCATCGCCGCCAACGTGTTGTTCACCGCGTTCTGCTGCCAGTTGAACCTGCTTCTCACGCTCGCGAAAACGGGCTTTCTGCTCGTCAGAGTGTTTATCAAAACATTTCGGGCAGCTAACGCCTTTTTCAAATTGCACACTCTGCATATCCTGCTCTGTGATCGGCAAACGGCAGGCGTTACACATGTCATAAGAGCCTTTTTCCAGCTGGTGATTTACCGTGACACGGCCATCAAAGACATAGCACTCACCTTCCCACAAGCTCTCTTCGGCAGGGACTTCTTCCAGGTATTTCAGAATGCCGCCTTCGAGGTGATAAACCTCATCAAAGCCCTGCTCTTTCAGGTAAGCGGTGGATTTTTCGCAGCGGATACCGCCGGTGCAGAACATCGCCACTTTCTTGTGTTTAGCCGGGTCCAGGTTCTCTTTCACGTACTCAGGGAACTCGCGGAAAGTCTCTGTCTTCGGGTTGACAGCGCGTTTGAAAGTACCCACTTCAATTTCATAGTCATTACGGGTATCAACGACGAAAACGTCAGGGTCAGCAATCAGCTGGTTCCAGTCTTTTGGCTTCACATAGGTACCGACGACATGGCGAGGGTCAATACCTTCTACACCCATGGTCACTATCTCTTTCTTCAACTTAACCTTAGAGCGGTTGAACGGCTGATGATCGTCAAATGACTCTTTGTACACTATGTCCGTTAAGCGAGAATCCGTCTTAAACCAGGCCAGCAGGGCGTCAATATTTTCGCGTTTGCCGGCAACTGTGCCGTTAATACCCTCTTTAGCAAGCAGTAACGTACCGCGAACCTGATTCTCTTCCATCAGGTTCTGTAGTGGCTCACGAAGGGCTTCAAAATCTTCCAGTGCAACAAACTTATACAGTGCACAAACTACGTATTGGGACATCGTTTTTCCTCAGTGCGGACTGGATCGTAAATCCAGAGCATTGTTCTATACATAAACGGGTAGCGTTTGCTGACCCTGCTACTTGTTCTCGCAGCAATACCCAGCAAGCCAGTTTCAGGCTGATACCGGTTGGCCAAAAGACTCGTCATTCACAGTTTTTACTACGATTGCACCTACAGGCGGCATACAAAAGTGAATAAGCGCGGCATTATAGCCAAGTCTGGCCGCATTAAACACACATTTAAAATAAGGTTAATTTATGCGGTTTTCTCAGGTCTATACCTTAGAGGGCGGTTTATCTTGAAATTTTTGACCGATGGCCCTATCTATAAAACCACATCTAGTTAGTTGGAGAACGACATGCTCACTTGGGAAAAAGTTATTGAACACGCAACCAAAGGCGATATCGTGCCTCCCCGCCGCGTTGAAAAGAACGAAGATGAATGGCGCCAGCAACTGACTGACGATGAATATTACATTACGCGCCAGAAAGGCACGGAAAGACCGTTTAAGTCGGAAATGTGTGAATTGTTCGAGCCGGGGGAATACGCCTGTGTCTGCTGCGGCAACATGCTGTTTGACGCCGGGGAAAAATTTGACTCAGGTTCAGGCTGGCCATCCTTCACCCAACCGGTAAACGTCAGTGCTATCAATTACCTGATGGACACCTCGCACGGCATGCAGCGTATTGAAACTGTCTGCGCTGTCTGCGATGCCCATCTTGGTCATGTCTTTCCTGACGGCCCGGCACCCAGCGGACTGCGATACTGCATGAATGCCGTTGCGCTGAAAAAAGTCAGTCTGTAACTACACTTGCCCGGCACCCGTCGGGCAAGTTATTTATATTTATCCCAGGCGGCCTTGAAGGCTTTTTTCATTGAATCAAACGCTTCTTCGGCGCCCTGCCGTAATTCTCCCCATGCCTCTTCGCTGGCATGTTTCACTTCGTCCAGTTTCTTTTCCGCCTCCGCTTTTCTGGTTTTCAGCTGTTGAATTTCATCGCGGTATTTTTCTTTCAGCTCCGCACTGGAATGCTGAGCTTTTGCTTCCAGCTTGTCGATTTCTGCATTGATCTCTTTCATCTGTGCGCTGAGCTTTTCTACAAATGCTTTTCTGTCCATCTCATACTCTCTCAAAGTGGGTGGCCTAGGTTGCGGCCAATCAATGTCGATAAATGAATTACAGATATAAGCATAGTTGCTTAGCCGCGTTCTGTTAGTGTCATTCCGGAATATGGAAAGGGAACACTTGCAGTACATGTCTGATAACGCTATACCTGTCCTACTTGAAGTTGCAGCGGTGTTGGCTGCGTTCATTCACCCCAATCACATAGTTCAGCTATGCACATGGGGATTCACTCACTTACCGCCTACCTGCATCATCAAGTAGTTTAGGTATATAACCCATCCATAGACGGCTAAGGGAGAACAAGGATGATCATCGCGCAGTTAGGCAATCCGATACTACGCCAGCAGGCGAAAGCCCTGTCGACTGAGCAGTGGAAAGAATACGCCACCTTTTTTACCGACTTGGAATCTCTGATGCGCAGCCACCAGGGAGTGGGTATTGCAGCCCCGCAGGTCAGTGAATCGCTGCGTGCTTTTATTGTTGCCTCTTCTCCGAATGCCCGTTACCCGAACGCGCCGGCCATGGCACCAACGCTGATGCTCAATCCTGAGATTTACTGGATGAGCGAAGAGAAAGAAAAAGACTGGGAAGGTTGTCTGAGCATTCCTGGTATACGTGCGCTGGTACCGCGTTCCACCCAAATACGTGTAGGTTACGAACAGCTTGATGGGCAAAAAGTCCGCTGTGAGTTATCTGGCTTCATCGCGCGGATATTCCAGCATGAATTGGACCACTTAAACGGTATCGTTTTTCTTGATCGCGCTGACTCGCACGATTACGCCACTGAAGCCGAGTACCGTCGCCAGCTGGGACTAAACTGAAAGAAGCGGCCAGCGCCGCTTCTTATTCCTAGTCTGCTATCTGCCCGCCTGATTTTTCGTATTTTCGATTAATGCCTGACAGAAACCGAAGGACTGCTCTGCTGGTGACTCGCCTTCTCCGGGCCAGGCTTTTCTTGTTGTTCATCCGATGCAGAAACGGCAGTCCGGGTTGGCTTGGCGGGTTTCTTCATGAACAGCAATGCCATCAGAATCAAACCAATACCCGCCCATTGCAAGAGCCCAAGGCTTTCTCCGACCAGTCCGATACCCAGCAAGACCGCAGTAACCGGGTTCATCAATGAGAACATCGACATCACATTCGGCCCGAGTTTTTTCACTGAACGTACCCAAGCCCAGTAACCAAACGCGGTATTGAGCAATACCAGCCACAACAAGCCGGGTATAGCATCCACAGACAGCGCAACCGGCGCGCCGGCCACAAACCAAGCGAAGGGAATCAGCATCATGCCGCCAAGTACGAGCTGCCAGGCGGCAAAGCTCAGCGCATCGTTAACCGGCCAGCGTTTCATCCAGATAGCGGACTGAGAGACCAGTGCCGTACCCGCCAGGGCGGCCAGGGTGCCAATCGGATCCAAATCTGCAGACGGGTTCAGCAATAAGCCCACCCCGATTAAACCCAGCACTGCTAGCGCCACTGAGCGAGGGTCCGGTTTTTTACCTTCACCCAGCCACTGCAGCAGCATCATCTGCAACGGCATTGTTGCCCCCAACGTGCCGGCGACAGAGCCAGGCAAACGATAAGCGGCGATGAAAAGTAACACAAAGAATGCGGCAATATTGCAAAAGCTCAGCAAGGTCATGCGGCTCCAGCTCAGCGGTGGCAGCTTAGGTCGTATCAAAAGCAATACCAGTCCGGCAGGTAAAGCCCGCCATACAGCCACCCAGTAAGGAGACATATCTTGCAGAAACAGGCTGACGGCAGCATAGGTGCTGCCCCACAGCATGGGCACTAATAACGCGAGCAGATAGTTCATTTCACTTCCCTTTAAGAATCTTTATATCAAATATCTTTGCATAAAGATAAATTAGTGGCTATTTGCCTTTTAATCAAGTATCTTTTTCGAAAAGTTAATGACATATTTTTGACTCAATGAAGAACGGACAAACACAACCCTATGCAAGATCATGTCGATAAACTATTGATTCAATGGCAGGAACACCGGCCAGACCTGGACTGTTCTCCTATGGGGATCATTGGCCGCATGTATCGGGCCCACAGAATAATGACGGACAGTATCAATGACGTGTTCAAAGGCTACGGACTGAGCCAGGTTGAGTTTGATATTCTGGCCTCGCTGCGCCGAGCCGGCGAACCCCTGACCCCAACCCAGCTTTATCACACTGTGATGCTGTCTTCCGGGGCGATGACAGCCCGGCTGGATAAGCTGACCGACAGAGGGCTGATCTACCGGCAGCCGAGTGACGATGACAGACGCAGCTGTAAGGTGTCGTTAACACAAGATGGACAGGCACTGGTCGACAAAGCCGTCACTGCCCATGTTGCCAATGAGCATCAGATGCTGACGGCCTTAGATAAAGACGAGCAGGCCCAGCTAGCGGGATTATTGCGAAAATGGCTGTTGGCTAACGAGTCAGCATTGAAATAACCTTATTCAGTATTGACGCATTTCATCCTGTATCGCCTGAAACCGCTGTTCAATGTCTGCCAGATCCTGTGGTTCATTCAGGCTATCCTGACTGGATCGCAGGATCATCTCCGCCTGACGGCGAACGGCATCCTGCTGCTCGCTCGTTCTGCAATAACTGGCAATCCGGCCAAGGCTTTCCAGCAACCGGATGGTCACTGCCGTATCGGATTTGCCATGCTGGCGGATCTGATCAAAAGCGGCGTTGAGTATCCCGGTAAAAGTCAAAGGCCGTTCTTCCAGCCGCAACTGGCCGTCATCGTCATACCAGCGCGCCGAATGAAATGACCGGCCAGTCAGAGTGCAAAGTACAGCACTGAGCCTGTCGACGCAGGTCATGGCAGTAAAGGGGTCATTAATACCCGGTGACAATGCTCTGACCGCCACTTCCACCAACTGATGAACAGCAAATTCAGGATCTTGTTCCGGCGTACGCAGTTTCCCGACAATCATGCAATCAAGAAGCTGTGAATCCAGACCGTCTTCCGGCTCAGTGTCAGACTGCACGACAGCGATTGAACACCCTTTGACGATAAACTCCCCGGCTCTGTAGCCCAGCACAATCCGGCAATTAAACTGCTGCGCAAGCTGGCATAAACACTGCCTGTCTACGGCTTGCAGGTAACCTTCACTGTCCGCTGCGACCACATGATGAAACATACCGGTTGGATTGTGCTCACCCTGAAAAGGTTCAGGTTCAGATTCACCGAGTTCATCAGGGAAAAAATGCTCAATGTGCTGATTCAGCTCCTCATACACACCATTGACGACGTTATCCGCCTGAATTGAGGTAGCCACATGGTGAATGAAATAAATCAGAACCGCGACATTGAACAGGGCCAGTAACAAAGCCAGATTAACCGCAATGCGAGGCACGAACTCATCGCCGTTGGAATGGGTCACACTGCTTAAGACCAGCAGACAATAGATGAACGTCGCTATGAAGGTGCCAAGCACGTACTGATTACCCGGATCGCGCATGAAATTTCGCAGCAAGCGGGGACCAAACTGAGAGGAAGCCAGCGTCAGTGCCACTATGGTGATAGAGAAAGCCACCCCGGCCACCGTCACCATGGAGCCCGCAATCGTCGACAGTACGCTGCGTGCTCCCTCTGCGCCTCCCGAGAAACCGATATCAGGCAAAACCAGAGAGAAGTGCGCCAGCTGATGATCCAGAGTAACGATAATCCGGGCCAGTCCGATGGCAATAATCACCATCATGGCAGGGACAAACCAGAAACTGCTCCTTACCGCTTCCCAACGATTTAACCAGTGTGTTTTCATGCCTGCCCTGCCGTGAAGTGGAATCACCTGACCTGCCAGACAGTCTCGTGCGCGTATCAGCAACAACCCTAGAGATCAGCTGGCAAAAATGGCGGGCAAATACGTCTGCCCGCTGTGATAAAGATAGCAGAGCAGAAAAGTAAACCACTGATATCAGGCTTGATGTCAGCGCGGCTTACGGCTGTTCGTTGCAGAGATCAGGCAGATTTCGCCCAAACGGTTCGAAAATGTTCCAGCACCAGCACAGTGTCTTCGCTCATCTCAATAGCCAGCTCTTCGCACTCGGCGCTGAAAAACTGCCAGTGGGCATCACGCCACCAGCGCAGCGATTTGTCACCTTCTCCTTCAGCCGCCGCGAACTCAGCGGTCACATCTTTAAACCGAGCTTCTGCCACCCGGGTAATTTGCGTGATCGCGACCGGAACGCCCTCCCAGTCAGTGACCACCTGCAAATGGCCGACCTGCGGCATTGGCTCCGGCCCTTCCTCACCGCCTATCTGATACCAGTATTTCATACTGCAGCTGGCTTGCTTTTCTCCTTTTCGTACCAGTTCGGCACAAATGTCTGCATTGTCTTTGTCTGCACAGAAATAATCTGCGCTGACACTTGAAATAGCCGGTATTTCAGCTTCCGATAAGGTCACCAAATAAGCCGACAGGCAGTCTGCCGCCTGGGGAGAAAGCTGAAACTGTTCCGCTAATGTTGCCGGTGCAAAGTTGTTAAAAATCATGATGTCCCTGTCGTTGTTAACTATGCGCTCTGTACAGGCTTATCGTCCGGCGAGTGCCGCCGCTAATCCCATCTGATAGCCGGTATCTAACCGTTTTTTGTCTGTGGTAATACGGCCGACATCAAACTCTGCCGGCGGTGCTATAACATGAATGCGACAGTCTTGAGGCGGGTTCTCAATAAACGCAATGGCGCTATTGTAATTGTCGGCACGCTTCATCATCACCCGCGCCAGCTCAGGGGTATCTGCCAGCATACGACGGAGGAACCAGCTCGTTTTGCTGGTTTTCTTCCGGTAGCCCAGCGGGCGTGACAAAATCACCGTGATTTCTCTGGCACCCATTTGATAGGCTTTGATGACAGGAATAGAATCTGCCACCCCACCGTCCGTCATGGCATCGCCATTCAGCAGCGGATAATCCCGGTACGCGACCGGCACAGAGCAAGAAGCTTTTAGCAACTGTTCAAGATTATCTGCCGTGGCTTGGGTATAAACGGCCTCTCCGCTAGAGACTTGGGTAGTGACCACGTACAAAGGAATGGGTTGCGCGTCGAAAGCATCCAGATCCAAGCGTATTTCATCAATAGTGATCTGCCACAACCAGTCGAGATCCAGCCAGTGCCCGCCGCGAATAAATTTGCGTAAACTGATAAATTCCGGGCGGCAGGAATAATCCGTGATCACTTTGTAATTACGGCCATGCTGATTCGCCAGCCAGGCCGCAAGATTGGTGGAACCGGCCGAAACACCGATGCAAAAATCAAATGGCCGGTAGTCTTGCTCAAGAAAACCATCCAGCACACCGGCAGCAAAAATGCCGCGCATCGCACCGCCCTCGACAACCAGAGCATGTGATTCAGCCACTGCCATCTCTCTCTCCTTTCAAGCCAGATCTGACTAAGCGACTGGCCATTATGCAGCCAGTGCTTATGCCACAGGTTCAGATTAACCCTTGTCCTTGATGAACAAATAGAAACCAAATCCCATCGTGTCGCGGCCAAACTGGTGGTAATACGCGTTCCACTCGCGAACCGCATCACGCTTTTGACGCGCTTTGTCATCCTCTGGATTGGCCATCACAGCACGTTCTGCTTTCAGGCGAAAGCAACCTTCAAAATGATCCCACTCGTCCTGATTGCTGGTTGCTGCATACACAGTGGCCAAACCGTGAGATTCCGCCACCGACATGTTGCCCTGGTGATCGTAATAAATACCAATCGGCTCACCAATGAAGTCCAGATACGCCTGGGCCGGTGGCTGCTTCCAATAGGCTTCGCCAATCAGCAATTGACCATGGGGTTTCAGCCATTGCTGCATCTTAGTCAAAGCTGCCGGATAACCCGCATCCCCTTCACCAAACGCATGGGTCGATCCCATACAGATAGCCACGTCATACTGTGTCGCGAACGGATAGTCGTTGGTATCAGCCACTTCGAATTTCACGCGATCAGCCAAGCCCAAGGCTTCTGCTTTCGCATTCGCGGCGGCAATACAGGTCTCAGAAATATCCAGTCCGAGACAGTGTGCCCCTGTCGCACTGGCAAGACGCAGTAAAAATTCCCCTTCCCCGCAACCAATATCAATAACATGGCTGTCAGTGTGGAGACTCAGTATGTCGATCAGTCGATGTGCTTTTTCGAGGCTGAGTGGGCTGTTAAATAACATCCAATGTCCTTATCTCACGATTTACCCTGCAACAGGCTGTTTCGGGGTATCCAGTATCAGCTGGTAGAAATCCAGATCTAACCAGCGCTCAAATTTATAGGCCGCTTGCTTTATCGTGCCGGAATATTCGAATCCCAACTTTTTGTGCAAGGCAATGCTGCCGGTGTTTGTCGAATCTATGCCGCCAACCAGCACATGGTAATTCTGCTCGCGGGCCGCCTCAATCAGGGCATCCATCAGCTTTCGCCCCAAGCCTTTACCCTGATGCTGCGGATGAATGTACACAGAGTGTTCAACAGAATATTTAAACGCAGCCCATGCGCGGAAGGTGCCGTAACTGGCAAACCCCATCAGCTCACCGGCATCATTTTCAATACCAATCACAGGAAACTGATTGGCCGTTTTGGTGGCAAACCAGGTTTGCATGATGTCCATCGTACGGGGCTGGTATTCGTAAAGTGCGGTGGTGTTAAGAATGGCATCGTTGAAAATAGCCAGAATGGCTTCGCCATGTTTTTCATAGGTACAATGAACAAACTGCATCATCCCTCCTGATGCTCACAATACTCGGCAATCATTGCCTTCAGTCAGGCAGATACTTTACCACTAACTTTTTCTGCGTTAAGCGAAAATTTCAGAAAAGCAGCCAGGTTGCAGGCAAAAGCCATGGCTTAAACTTCAGCAACCAGATAATTGGCCGCCAGTAAAAGCAGTAAAGAGATCGCAATTAACCAGGCTGAGAACACAACTTCATGGTAGGCCTTGGTCAGCAGCGCGTTTTTATGCTGATTGCTCTTATATAACAACTGCCATGTTTCGTAACAGCGAATCACGGCCAGGTGAAGATTGTCATTTGCGCCTTGTTGCTTCATTTCTTCCAGCCAGTTGTTGGGTAAATGCACACCATACACATCGGCCGGCCTGAGCAGGCGAAACAGAAAACTCCAGGCAGATATCAAACCCAGATAGGTCACGGTCACGGCGATAACAGCCAGCCAGGCGATGGCATGCTGAGGCGGAACAAACAAAGAAGAAGCAATAAATACCAGAACGGTAAACCCTGCGATGACAGCGGAATGCAAGCCAAGCAGACGGGCCGCTTTTTCTTCAAGATACCGGGCGCGGCACTGTTCGTCTGATAAAGCCGTGCGAATATGGTGATACAGCACGGCCATGTTGTCTTCTCTCATAGCATCAAGGCTTACCTGTTGGCTGTAAATCCGTTCCTGAGAGTATAGACGCTATGGCTAGCCACGAAGTATCAGTCACTTGCCACTCTTGTGTATTACTTCAATGTCTGCTGCACCCAAGCCTTGCCATTGGTCATTTGCACTTCTGCAACAGCGCCATTCATTAATGGCATGTTCGGTGCCAGATGGCCGATGTCAGCGTCCAGAATGACAGGTACTGAAAGATCGCCCAGTACTTGCTGAATAACCTGAGAATGTGACAGTGATTTGCCGTGACTCAGCGGCGAGCCATCCCGGCCGAACATCACCCCGTTGACCGCGTCAAACACACCATTAAATTTCATTGCCATCAGCACGCGGGCCATCGCTGTTGGCGATAACTCGGCGTTTTCCAGAAACAGAATCAAACCGTCCTGTGCATACTGCGCTTTCATCTGCGGCAGATTCAGGTATTCAGTACCTGATATCAGACCCATGGTATCCAGACAGCCTCCAATCAGACGGCCTGAAAACGCGACCGATTTCGCTGCATCGTTTGCTGATAAAACCGTCCATCGCGTTGGCTGAGTGAAAGCGAACTGTGCCTCGGGATCCTTGCCATAATTGGCCGAGGCCACCTCATAACAGGATGATTGCTGTAGCGTAAGAGATTCACCGGCAGGCAGGCTCAGTAAAGAAAAAATTGCGCTATTGAGCGGATCCGTCACAGCAGGATGAAGCTGCATCAGGTTCGCACAGTGTAGGCTGGCCCAACCGCAGCGAGCCGTTAAGACAGACGATATGGTGCTGATATCTGAAAAGCCAATCAGCCATTTAGGTTTGGCATGGCGCAGTAAGTTCAGATCCAGCAACGGCAACAGTTCCATCGCCAGTTCACCTCCCCAGGGCGGCAGGATGGCATCGACGCGATCATCCAGCAAAAACGCCATCAGCTCTTTGGCCCGCATTGGCGCCGGTGCACTGACATGGCCGGCATTTTCCCGTAAGCAGTGCCCTTCCAGCACTTTAAAGCCTCTGTCACGCAAGCCCTGGATCACCAGATCAAGGCGCACATGAAAATCTTCAGGTACGCCTGCCGATAATGCTGTTACTGCTATTGTACAACCAGGAACCAGTGGGGAAGGATAACGCATAGGGCCTCTCTTAACCGCATCAAACGAAAGCCCACACACTACGACAGAAGAAAATTAAATCAAGTCAATTCAACAAGTAACAAAAGACACAATAATACTTTCCCGTTGTTAAGCCGCTATCAGGCGCTCAAAAAACCACGTGTTTACAAATCACCGGCATCACTTTGCTGCGCGGATGAAACAGCCACTATGGGTGATCATGAGCAGGCGTGATCCGCGTTTGCGACAGGTAGGATGACAGGCTGTGGCGCGGTTCGAAATCCGGGCTGATCGGCACGCTCACATTCATGGTTTCCACCTCCAGCACCTCTTCGCCGTATTTTTTGAGAAAACTTGGCAATGACAAGCATTTCACGCCCTCTGCCCAGCCATATTTCACCAGCATGTCCGCCAGATTTTCAGGGCTGTAGCGCTTTTCCTCTGCCAGAAAATAAAACGGTGCCAGCGTATCCTTCTCAATTAAGGTCACGTGAAAAGCCGCCAGATCATCAAGATGGGCCGCATAATACAAGCCGGAAGACGGGATAAGGACAGGAATGCGAAGGCTTTCTCGACGGTTCAGTGAAGTATGAATCGGGCATTCGTGGCCACCGTACACCAGAGTAGGCACAAAAACCGGCGTCCAGCCCAGCTCTATGACTTTTTCCAGCACCGGTACCTCTTTTTCTGCCGCCGACAGGGGCTCAAACTGGAGTTCATCGGGTGAACAGTCATCGGCGCACCCAAACACTTCGATACCCGATGTATACAGCTTTCTGGCATCCGGTTTTGCAAAGCGCTCTATGCTGTCCATCAACACCGAAAAATCCGGTGCCTGCTTTTCCTGCGCATAAGGTGCCATGACAGGCCGGGCGCAACAGATCACAGCATCAAACTTCCCGGCCATGTATTCATCCTCTACGGCTAGTGGGATGGCCAGCGGGTTATCCTGCTCAGGATGCTGACTGAGCGCAAAGACCTGATAACCGTGATCTATCAGGTGCCGGACCACATAACATCCGAGCACCGAATTGCCCCCTGCGACTAAGACCTTCATTTCTCCTCCTTGTCTGTTCGGTATGCCAAACATGCCTGTCTGCACACTTTAAAAAACGTTCTGTTTTCCTGTCCTTAAGTTATAAGCATAGTCGGTTGAGGTAAAGGCTTTGGGGAACTGGGAGGGTTTCACCTTCATTGCCGCGACAAGCGGGAATCCATACCGCGAGTACGATTTATAAGGCTGGGTAAGTATGTCGCGCTTGAGTTTGGTGGTTTACTTACCATTATCTGACGCGCGCCAGTTACTCTTTGTTGGTGCAAAGAGTAACCAGAAAACACCTTTTATTCTTTGGTGTGGCCGGGCCGGTTGTAGGCGCTCCCGGCGCCGACAACCTAAAAATTCGTCCTGAATTTTTCCCTGGGGGTTGTGCCAGCCAAGTACATTCTCAATCCGTCATTTCCGCAACAGGCGGGAATCCATACCGCGAGTGAATTTCTAAGGCAGGGTAAGAAGTATGTCGCGCTTGAGTCCGGCGCTTCTCTCGCCATTGTCTGACGCGCGCCAGTTACTCTTTGTTGGTGCAAAGAGTAACCAGAAAACACCTTTTTATTCTTTGCTGTAGTCCGGGCCGGTTGTAGGCGCTCCCGGCGCCGACAACCTAAAAATTCGTTCTGAATTTTTCCCTGAGATTGTGCCAGCCATGTACATTCTCAATCCGTCATTTCCGCGACAAGCGGGAATCCATACAGCGAGTATGATTTCTAAGGCTGGGTAAGTATGTCGCGCTTGAGTCCGGCGCTTCTCTCACCATTATCTGATGCGCGCCAGTTACTCTTTGTTGGTGCAAAGAGTAACCAGAAAACCCCTTTTTGTTCTTTGCTGTGGGCCGGGCCGGTTGTAGGTGCTCCCGGCGCCGACAACCTAAAAATTCGTTCTGAATTTTTCCCTTGGGAAGTGGACAGCAGCTGTCTGTGAAAACCGAGCCACTGAAAGCAACACGGGACTGCCCAAGCTGCCAGCAAGCAATGCACTGCACTGCGTCGGCATCACCCGACCGGGATAGCCGGAAGGCCAAAAGAATGAGGAGAATGGCACGCATCACCACCTAAGAGGAAGCCAACGCAAGACCGAATTCAGGCGGTAACCCATTGAAATGAAACACACCGTGATCACTTCCCGTTTGCACTCGTCTTGACGAAACCCGCGGGCGCCCCCCCACCGAATACCAATCGAACAATTTGCTTAATAAGGCTGTCCGGGCTTGTTCAACACCCGGATAGAAGTGTCGGCTGCGCGACACGTATCCTTATTTGTTATACCACTGTCTCAACGTTTTTCCCTGAATGCCATCGCACAAACAGCCCTTTTACAAACGTCTGATATTCCACAATATCGTCTTCACATAACGGAATCGGTCGAAACTGTTCCGGTGGAGCATGGGAAATTGCATTTCTTAAATTTGCCCAAAGTAATAGCTCGTCGATCTCATGCTGCTCGATGTGATAGCCACTATTAACTAAAGCTTCTAATTTTGACTTGAGTCCGAACAGCTTCTTGGCATTTTTATCTACAAGCTGATAAGTGATAACTGCTTCAATTAATCCCTGAAGCCTCCAGAGAGCAAACTGCCAAAGGTATTGATTATCGGTATAACGATAGTAAGCAACGTCATCGAGGATCTCATCTGCAATTTCAGAGCTTTCGCTACGAACTCTTGCGGCTTCAGATTCATACTGATGATTTCGCGCCTCTATCATTTCACGCACGATTGATACCGCATGACCGAAATCGGATTCAGTTACACCGTAAACCCAGTAGTCACTCTCTGTCAGGTTTTTTAGTTGCTCGCGCATTTTATCTCCGAAGTGGTATAACGCCCAATTAAGTAGTGAGCAACGCTACTACCGAACTAAAGCATTGTGCCGTAAACACAAAAGCTGATTCAAACCCAAAATGCCAAGCGTTGCGAATCTGCTTGAATTGTTTGTTAGCTGCGTTTAAAAAGGCTTGAAAAACATATATTAACCCTCATATTAGGATCACGATATGGAGGGTATTATGTCATTTAAAAGAAACTCATTAAGCTTAGAAAAAATGCAGGTATTACTACTCACTGACCTAGACGAAAACGTGATGATGGACTTGCTTTCGGGACCGAGTGTGTACACTGAACACGTTACGAAAAAAGCGATTGATGACGCAAAAGAGATCCAAGACACTGACGATCTCACTGAAGATGAAAAGGATCTACAACTAGAGTTTTTAGCTGATGACATGAATTATGCGAAAGAAGCTCAAGAATTAGCGGAAGAATTAGCCATTATAGGATTGTTCAAAACTCTAGAAATTCGCATCGCTAAAGCGACCAAAGCATCAAAGCTTATGAGCAACAACAAAGTCAAAGAGCTTTATGTTACGGATAAATTCATCGAACACTTCAACTCAATTGGTATTGATTTAAACTCGGTAGCTTACTTCAATGAATATAAAGAGCTAAAGCTGTTAAATAACTGCCTAAAACATTCCGGTGAAGTGAATCAGTCTCTGGAAGATGCTAACCCTACAACATGGACAAAAGGTGAGAAAATTACCGACTTTGCAACTCACTTCCGTCGCTTGCTACAACCAAATATTATGTTTTTAAATAACCTCGGAGCAGATATTCGTTCCAAGCTATAACAATCGCTGTCAACGTGCTTGATTTAATGCAAGCACGTAAGCAGATAACGCCCACTTAAGGGGCTGACAACGCGACTACCAAGTTTCCGCACAACACCGTAATCACTTAAGCCAACGCATAATAAAAATGCTGCGCGTTGGAAGTCCCTCTTGAAGTGTTTGTTGAACCAAGCCGCTACGCGGCAGAGCTACAACAGCCCACATACTGATCTCTGAACCCTGCCATCCGGGCAGCGGACTGGAGACCGTATCATGAACGCCCAACAGCAGC
>NZ_JASJOJ010000063.1:0-22212 GCF_038519165.1 Photobacterium sp. SP02 | reverse complement strand
CCCACATCAACCGTAATCCGGCGCTGTTTACTGCTGGCATCCGCTATGCCAGAGCCGGCGATTGTCACCATTGAAGAAAACGGCATTAAAATTCACGTCGATATCGTTGGCGGCCACAAAACCGGCTTCTATCTGGATCAGCGAGACAGCCGCCAGGCAGCCATCAAGTACGTGAAAGGCAAACGGGTGCTGAACTGTTTCTGCTATACCGGCGGTTTCGGCTTGTATGCACTCAAAGGCGGTGCCGACAAAGTCATCAATGTTGACGTTTCTCAGCCTGCGCTGGATACGGCACGTCAAAATGCTGAAATCAACGGTCTGCCAATCGATAACGCAGAATTCGTCAATGCCGATGTGTTTAAACTGCTGCGCGAGTACCGCGAACGTGGTGAGCTGTTTGATGTGGTGATCATGGACCCGCCAAAGTTTGCTGAATCCAAAGCACAACTGGTGGGCGCCTGCCGGGGTTACAAAGACATTAATATGCTGGCGATGCAGATCCTGAAACCGGGCGGCACGCTGCTGACGTATTCCTGTTCTGGTCTGATGGACAGCAACCTGTTCCAGAAAATTGTTGCTGATGCGGCGCTGGATGCCAAACGTGAAGTGCAGTTTATTGAGCGATTCAGCCAGGCGGCGGATCACCCGCTCGACTCTGCGTATCCGGAAGGTTTCTACCTCAAAGGTTTTGCCTGCTACGTGAAATAACAGTTGTCGTCATCGAGCAATACCCAAACGACTTGGAGTCGCAGGTAGGCGGCAAGTAAATGAATCCCCATGAGCATAGTTAACTATGTGATTGGGGTGAATGCACGCAGCCAACACCGCTGCGGCTTCAAGTAGGACGGGTATTAGGCAAAAAAAAAGGTTTTTCTCTGACTCGATGGAGATAGTATCGAGGCAGGAAAAACCCAAACCGGAACAAAAGTAGCTAATTTAAGTTGTTAGCCAAGAGAGTGTTGAATCGGTAAATTGTGATTAACCGCCTGCCGTCATATCAACGGGATCAATTCCAGGCCCAGCACGCAGCTGATTCCGGTTACCACAAACAGTGATGTCTTAAATACTGATTTTGACCACTGTACATAGGTGTCCTCGCTCAGAGGACGGAAAGTGACGATGCACCACCACAGGCACACACCCGACGTCACCAGTAAATATTCATAACCGCTGAAACCTAAGCCAAACATCGCCAGCGCCACAAGGGTAAACGCAGCCACATAGGCCATCATATGACGGCGAGCTTTGTGAATGCCTTCAACCACAGGCAACACAGGTATCTCAGCATTCTTGTAGTCCTGCATGCGGAACATGGCAATCGCATAGGAATGCGGCATTTGCCACAGGCAGAACATGATAAACAGCAACATGGCTTCCAGGCTGATGTAGTTGGTCACCGCCAGATACCCCACCAGTGGCGGAACGGCGCCTGACACACTGCCCACCAGCGTGCCGTACACCGAATGTCGCTTGTACCACATGGTGTAAAAAAAGACGTAAAAAACAAACCCCAGCAGCACAACGACCGCCGAAAGCGGGTTGGCTTTCTGATACAGCACAGCTGTACCTGACAGCAGCAACACAACCGCGTACACAAAGGCGGCGTCTGCATTGATTGCCCCTTTGGCCAGTAAACGGCTTTGGGTACGGGACATCTTCTGATCAATATCCCGGTCAAAAATATTGTTGATCACGCAACCGGAAGCGATCACAAGAGCAACACCCAACAATGTGTAAATAAGGAGGGGCCCGTTCAGCCCCTCCGTCTTAGCGGCCAGAAAATATCCGGCCAGCACAGAGATGAGGTTACCGATGATGATCCCAGGTTTGGTAATGGAAATGTATCCTTTGATCATTATCGTCATCCGAATTACAGCAGCATGTTTTCGTGCAGATTGACCATGATCCAGACTGAACCCGCAATCAGAATCAGGACGATAACTGCCGTAAACACAAAGGACATTGAGTTCCACATGCCTTTCTCAGAGCGATCCAGGTGCAGGAAATACACCAGATGGACCACCAGCTGAACCACAGCACAGGCCACCAGGATCATGACTGTGGTTGTGGTCGGCAGGCTTTTGGTCGCCGCAAAGTAGAAAGGAATAATGGTCAGGATTAATGACGCAATGAATCCTTTGATGTAATCACCGTAACCGGTTTGATGCGGTTGATTCGCCATTACAATACTCCCAACAGGTAGACTATGGTAAACACGCAGATCCACACGATATCCAGGAAGTGCCAGAACAGGCTCAGACACTGGAAACGGGTTTCCATCATCTCGTTCAGGCCTTTGGTATTGAGCTGAATCATGCACACCACCATCCAGATCAGACCGGCAGTAACGTGCAGACCGTGAGTCGCCACCAGGGTAAAGAAGGAAGACAGGAACGCGCTGCGATCCGGGCCAAAGCCCTCTTCAATCAGGTGGTGGAACTCGTACACTTCCATCGCCACAAAGCCGAAGCCCAGCAGGAAGGTCACGTACATCCAACGCTTCAGACCACCAATGTCTTTGCGTTTCATGGCAATCATACCGAAGCCAAAGGTGATACTACTGAACAGCAGCATCATAGTTTCGGTAAACACAAACGGCAGCTCGAAGATATCTTTCCCACTCGGACCGCCTGCCGTATTGCTAAACAATACGGCGTAGGTAGCAAACAGCGTTGCGAACAAAATGCAGTCGCTCATCAGGTAAATCCAGAAGCCCAGCAGCTTGGTTTCACCTATGTCGTGATGGTGTTCGTCGTGCTCGTGATGATCGATAGCATTAGTTTGCATATTCGACCTCCATCTCATCTTCGTCGTCGTTATTGGTGGCAGGTTTAGTACTTGCGCCTGCAACACGGGCTTTATGTGCTTCTTCGATCGCTGTCACTTCTTCAACTGTCACGTAGTAATCCACGTCTTCATTGAAGCTGTGCTTGATCCAAGTGCCGATCATGCCGACCACACCGATAGCGACCAGCCACCAGATGTACCAGATCAGACCAAAGCCAAATACCAGTGCATACGCAGAAATAATCACACCAGTGCCGGTATTTTTCGGCATATGGATGGGCTGATAATCACTCGACTGATGGGTTTCACCACGTTCTTTCTGATACCAGTGCGCATCCAGTTCATTACCTTCAGGCAAATGGGCAAAGTTGTAGAACGGCGGTGGCGATGAGGTCGCCCACTCCAGGGTACGGCCACCCCAAGGGTCGCCGGTCACGTCACGCAGCGCTTCACGATCACGGAAGGTCACGTACAGCTGCATGATCTGACACAGGATGCCGCACAGAATCAGCACTGCACCGAAGGCGGCAATCGCCAGCATTGGGAAGTACTGAGGTTCAATGTGCTGGCTCAGACGACGGGTCATCCCCATGAAGCCCAGAATATAGAGCGGCATAAAGGCCACGAAGAAACCGGTAATCCAGAACCAGAAGGCACGTTTACCCCATTTCTCATCCAGCATGTAGCCGGTGGCTTTCGGGAACCAGTACGCAAAGCCGGCAAAGCAGCCAAATACCACACCGCCGATAATCACGTTATGGAAGTGTGCAATCAGGAACAGACTGTTATGCAGGACAAAGTTCGCAGCCGGTACCGCAAGCAGCACACCCGTCATACCACCTATGGTAAAGGTGATCATGAAACCGACAGTCCACAGCATAGGGGTCGTGAACTTAATGCGGCCACGGTACATAGTGAACAGCCAGTTGAAGATCTTCACACCGGTTGGTATGGAGATAACCATAGTGGCGATACCGAAGAAGGCATTCACGTTCGCGCCGGCACCCATAGTGAAGAAGTGGTGCAGCCAGACCACGAAGGCCAGAATGGTGATCACAACCGTCGCCCACACCAGCGAGGTGTAGCCAAACAGTTTCTTACGCGAGAAAGTCGCGACCACTTCTGAGAACACACCGAATACCGGCAGCACCAGAATGTAGACTTCAGGGTGACCCCAGGCCCAAATCAGGTTGACGTACATCATCATGTCGCCACCCATGTCATTGGTGAAGAAGTGCGTACCCAGGTAACGGTCCAGCGTCAGCAGTGCAATGGTCACTGTCAGGATCGGGAACGAAATAATGATCAGTACGTTGGCACACAGTGACGCCCAGGTGAACACAGGCATTTTCATCAGCGGCATAGACGGTGTACGCAAACGCATGATGGTCGTAAAGAAGTTAACGCCCGATAACGTGGTACCGATACCGGATATCTGCAGTGCCCATATCCAGTAGTCTACCCCTACCCCGGGACTGTATTCCTTGCCCGACAGCGGCGGATACGCCAGCCAGCCTGTTTGCGCGAACTCACCGACAAACAGCGACAGGTTGATCAGCACCACACCCACCACGAACAACCAGAAGCTCAGGGAGTTCAGGAACGGGAATGCAACGTCACGCGCACCGATCTGCAACGGAATAACAATGTTCATCAAACCAATGATGAAAGGCATCGCCATGAAGAAGATCATGATTACGCCGTGCGCAGAGAAAATCTGATCGTAGTGATGTGGCGGCAGATAGCCGGTTTCACCCGCGGCAGACAGCACTTGCTGACTGCGCATCATGATGGCATCGGCAAAACCGCGCATCATCATGACAAAGGCGACGATGATATACATCACACCGATTTTTTTGTGATCGACAGTAGTGAACCACTCTGTCCAGAGGTAACGCCATTTACCCAGGTAGGTAATACCGCCTACCAGAGCCGCGCCGCCTAGCATGATGATCGCCATCGTTATCATGAGAATTGGCTCATGGAACGGTATGGCGTCCAGTGTTAATCGTCCAAACATAATATGTCCTAGAATGTTTGCTCAGTGGAATTTGATGGCGTGATTGTGCACATCAACGAGCCTTCGAATTGATTCAGTATGGTTGTGAGCATGCTTGAAGGCACATTGGAGTAATAACTCACTGGTGCATTCTCACTTGGCTCCGCAATGGTCTCGAAGTCCTTCAGCGTGACCAGCTTGTCGCTTGATGCCTGAGCTTTCTGCACCCACTCATCAAAACTTGCCTGGTCTGGCATCGCCAGTGCTTTGAACTTCATGCCAGAGAAACCGTGGCCGCTGTAGCTCGCTGAAATACCATCGTAAACACCCGCTTCATCAGCAATCAGATTGACCTTGGTCAGCATGCCTGCCATGGCGTAAATCTGGCTGCCCAGCTGTGGAATGAAGAAGGAGTTCATCACGCTGTTGGACGTCACACGAAACTCAACCGGCACATCTTTCGGGAAGGCCACTTCGTTGATCGTTGCAATGTGCTGATCCGGATAGATAAACAGCCATTTCCAATCCAGCGAAACCACTTCAATCGTCATTGGTTTTACTGAACTTTCGATTGGCTTTCTTGGATCCAGCGCGTGAGTAGACTGCCAGGTAATAGTGCCCAAAATGGCGATGATAATAATTGGCACAGTCCAGACAACCAGTTCTATTTTGGTTGAATGAGCCCACTCAGGTGTATACTTTTCACCCGTATTCGATTCACGATATTTAAATGAAAAATAGAAGGTCATCAGAATAACGGGAATAACGACAACCAACATCAGTAGCACTGATGTGATTATCAAATCTTTTTCTGCAGCACCAATTTGTCCCTTGGGATCAAGCAGCGCAAATTGACATCCTGAAAGGAAGAGGCTTATAAAAAATACAAACCCACCCGACAAGATGTTCTTATATCTTGAGGTTTTCATGTTCTCTCTCAGCTTTTTGGGCAAAAGTCGTCACCAACAGCTAGTAGCACTTTTTAATGACTACATGAGTTATTATTTTGATCTGAATCATTTTCTTTTACGTAAAATCAAGTTGTTATATGTCCCTATTAACAATAGTGAATCACTTTTGTGCTCGTACAAGCGCTAACTGATTCACCAAACAGTTCACACATATTCACTTGATTTCACTTACGGTTACACCCCCTCACATTTTGTTACAACTGAAATATTTTGCCACTTTCGCTGTTAAGTTAACACTCACTAAAAATGAAACTTTAGATCTAGCATTTGGAATCATGGCCAAATTGTGACCATAATGACAAAAAGCCCGCCATTAACCATATTATTTACATGGCTAATAGCGAGCTTTCATTAAGAATAGCAAATATAATTTGTTAGCTGTTCGAACAATAACAGAAGAACAGTACAAGCTTTATTTAGGCAAAAAATAACACACAATTAATGTTAATTAAATTAACAAAATTACAGCAATAATTTAATTATTTTCCACAACTTAGTTCAGCATCGCAGCAATACAACCGCACAATGTCATTAAAAACAAAAACCACTTCAATGTTTTTGCTGTCGCTTTAATGGCAAACTTCACCGCCAGATGGGTTCCAACGATAGTTCCGGCCGCCAGGATCAGACCCGGCATCCAGAGCACCAGACCTTCGTAAATAAACAGGCCAAGGGCAACCACAGTAAACATCAGGGTGCATAGCATTTTTAATGCATTCGCCCGTACCAGGTCATAGCGTAAGGTACCCGCCAGTGCCGCCAGCAACACAAACCCCACTCCCGCCTGAACAAAACCGCCATAAAAGCCAGCCAGCCCTAATCCCCACCAGGAGCTGGGCGTATCTGCCACTTTTCTCGCCAGGCTGCCGGGCTCAGGTGCCACCACGGCAGGCTTGACCAAAATGATGAACGCCATCAGCAGCATGGTGCCCAGCAGTAAGGGCTTGATCCACTCAGACGGCGCGTAAGCCGCAGCCCCGGCACCAACCAGACCACCGATCAATGTGGGTATCATAATGGGGCCGGTATCACTTAACTCTAATTTTCCATGCCGTTTAAAGCCCAGCACTGCGGTCACGGCCTGTAAAACAACACCCAGCCGGTTGGTCGCATTCGCCACTTCTGCTGGCATGCCCATCACCATCAAGGCAGGCAAAGTTAAATTTGAGCCACCGCCAGCCAGGGTATTGATGATGCCGGCAAGAAACCCTGTACCGATGAGCAATGCGGCGTGGAATAAGGTGATATCCATTTCTGATCCTGAAAGTAATTCCAAAGCACCACTTTATACTCTATAGGCTGCACAGGTGTACAGGTGACAGAGCACTAATCTATTGATTAAATGATTTATTTCATCAGGACAATTAAGCCAATCATTTGATTGTCACCGCAAAATAATGAAGGAATTGTTACAGAACATCACTATTTTTATGTGATATTAGATCAAATTATTAACAAAAAATCTCGGAGTTCCAGTGAAAAACCTATAGTAATTTTACGGCTAAATATAAGTCAGTTACTTATTTTATTATTTGATTTTTTCACTAAGGAACCATTCATGCTAAAGCTAAATATGAAGCGCAAGCGCGCTAAGCAGGGCTTTGCTCTCGCGACTCTCAGCGCAGCCTGCATGCTGAGCTTTCAGGCCCAGGCAGCTGCTAATTGCCGCCCGGACGGCTTGTATCAAACACCGGGTGTGACTGTGCCCTACTGTACTGTGTATGATCAGGATGGCCGCGAAAAAATGGGCGCAGACCACCCGCGCCGCGTGATCGGCTACTTTACCAGCTGGCGCAGCGGTAACGACCCGCAAAGCAGCTACTTGGTCAATGATATTCCCTGGGACAGCCTGACTCATATTAACTACGCCTTCGTCAGCATAGGTTCTGACGGCAAAGTCAACATCGGCGATGTTAACAACCCGGACAACCCGGCGGTCGGGAAAGAATGGCCCGGGGTTGAGATAGACCCGGCACTCGGCTTTAAAGGCCACTTCGGTGCGCTGGCAACAGCCAAAGCTCAGCATAATGTCAAAACACTGATTTCCATCGGTGGGTGGGCGGAAACCGGGGGTCACTTTGATGACAACGGCAACCGTGTCGCTGACGGCGGTTTCTATACCATGACAACCAATGCAGACGGCAGTATCAATCATCAGGGCATCCAGACTTTTGCTGACTCTGCTGTGGCCATGATGCGCCAGTACAAGTTTGACGGCCTGGACATCGACTACGAATACCCCACCAGTATGCAAGGTGCAGGTAACCCGGATGACTTCGCTTACTCCGATGCAATGCGCCCTCATTTAATGAAGTCTTACCACGAGCTGATGAAAGTGCTGCGTGAAAAACTGGATCAGGCCAGTGCACAAGACGGGCACCACTATATGCTGACCATTGCCGCACCTTCATCCGGCTATCTGCTGCGCGGTATGGAAACCATGTCGGTCACTAAGTACCTCGACTATGTCAACATCATGAGCTACGACCTGCACGGCGCATGGAACGACTACGTGGGTCATAACGCCTCACTGTTCGACAGCGGCCTGGATGCGGAGCTGGAAGCCGGTAATGTCTACGGTACAGCTCAGTACAAAAAAACCGGTTATCTGAACACTGACTGGGCTTACCATTATTTCCGCGGCTCAATGCCTGCGGGCCGAATCAACATTGGCGTGCCTTATTATACCCGTGGCTGGCAAGGCGTCACAGGCGGAACCAACGGACTTTGGGGTAAGGCGGCGCTGCCGAACCAGAGCGATTGCCCAACCGGTACCGGTGCAGGTACCAGTAATTGCGGTTATGGTGCCATCGGTATCGATAACATGTGGCACGACAAAGACGCTAACGGCAATGAAATGGGCGCAGGTTCAAACCCTATGTGGCATGCCATGAACCTGGCAAACGGGGTTTACGGCAGCTATACCGCAGCCTATGGCTTAGATCCGGTGAACGATCCGCAGGACGCGCTGACCGGCACTTATACCCGCCACTACGACAGTGTCTCTGTTGCCCCCTGGCTGTGGAACGCAGACAAGAAAGTCTTCCTGTCGACCGAAGATAAAGAATCAATCAACACCAAGGCAGACTATGTGATTGAGCAGGGTATCGGCGGTATCATGTTCTGGGAACTGGCCGGTGACTACAGCTGTTACAACCTGGATGCCAACGGTAACCGCACTACAGTGGACCCGACCGAAAACGCCTGTAAGACAGGCAACGGTGAATACCACATGGGCGACACCATGACCAAGGCCATCCATGACAAATTTGCCACTGCGACACCTTATGGCAATACCCTTGCCGAAGGCGCGATTCCGACAGAAGCGGTCGATATCGACGTGTCTGTCACCGGGTTCAAAGTGGGCGATCAGAACTACCCGCTCAATCCAACCATGACATTGACCAATAAAACAGGTCAGGCCCTGCCTGGCGGCACTGAGTTCCAGTTCGACATTCCAACCTCAACACCGGATAACATGTCGGATCAATCAGGTGCCAATCTGCAGGTCATTGCTTCTGGCCACACCCGAGGCGACAACATTGGCGGCCTGGACGGCAACTTCCACCGTGTCGCGTTCACTCTGCCAAGCTGGAAGCAGTTAGGTAACAATGAGAGCTTTGAGCTGACCCTGAACTACTTCCTGCCTATTTCTGGTCCGGCGAACTACAGCGTACGTGTCAATAATACTGACTATGCTCTGGCATTCGAACAACCTGACCTGCCAATTGCAGATTTGAGTAACGGCGGCGGCGACAATGGTGGCGGCGATGGCAATAACGGTGATTGTGTCACCACTGGTGTGAATACCTACCCTAACTGGCCACAAACTGACTGGGCCGGCAACCCAAGCCATGCGGCCGGTGGCGACCAGATCATCTACAATGGCGTGGTTTACCAGGCTAAATGGTGGACAAACTCGGTACCGGGCAGCGACGGCAGTTGGGATACCGTCTGTACTGTTCAGTAACAAAACCATAAGTCATTCTTAAGTTGTTAACCAAAGCGGGCAATCTAGCCCGCTTTTTTATGCAGCAACATTGTTCATTTTTTAACCCAAGATATTATTTTCTATCATAAAAATGCGATATCAAGCTCAAAATCAGAACAAACAGACAAATGAGTGATTATTTGATGTTTCTGTAATATCCCTATTATTTTTCTTTTCTAAAACAGAATATTAATCGTGTCTGAAGTGGCAGTTTACTAAAAATGTAAAAAAAACTGACATGTTGAGACTAATTTTCGATTAAACAATGTTCATATTCTAATGCGCTGTTTTATATTGATAAATATATAACCATAAAAAATTTAAACACTTTGGTGATGGGATAATTTTAACTTAACCCTTTCAATACAAGGGCTAAAAAAATTCAATTCCTATGGTAGAGTCCTATCGTCACTGGCACCAACTAATTAAAAGAGTGTAAACAAGGAAATGAAACAAGCCATCTACCTATTCATTTTGCTGTTTTGTTATTTACCACAGTATGCATCAGCAAGCACAATTAAGGGACCACTTTCACAACAAACTCAGAATCCTGAAATCATTGTTAAATATGTTTATGAACAGGCGGGTTTGCAAGGAAAGCTAGACTTCGAAGTATTTAAAAATGGTTATAATGCTTATTACAATACCAAGACACGAAAAAAACAATTACTGACGATTATTGACTACAGTAAGCCATCGACTGAAAAGCGTTTTTTTGTTATCGATCTGAAAAGAAATAAACTGCTATATCACACTTACGTGACACACGGCGTCAACAGTGGCGGTGTGGTTGCAAAGCACTTTTCAAATATCGTCAATTCGCGCCAAACCTCGCTGGGTACCTTTCTGACAGATACCACCTACTTTGGAGGCAATGGCTACTCACTGCGTCTTGACGGGCTGACAAAAGGCCTCAATGACAATGCGCGTCGCCGTTATATTGTTGTTCACGGCGCTCCCTATGCGTCTGAAGATTTTATTCGACGCCATGGTTATTTAGGCCGCAGCTGGGGTTGCCCTGCTCTGCCTGCCAATCTTTCCAAGAAGATCATCGACACCATTAAAGGTGGCAGCGTCATATACGCTCGCGCGTAATTTAACCTGATTGATTCATTTTATTTCTTGCCCTTATGTTCTCATAAGGGCTTTTTGTTTTGTCAGAGTATTATCAATTTAATGTCTGACAATCAGAGTTGTTAGGATGATCTCATTTTCATTGGCTAACGCATTTTATATGACAGGTTTTTAAGACATAAAAGACAGATTTAATTGACTTCCCCCGCGAGCGTTTACACGCTGTAATTCACTTTTAATATCCCGGTGATTAACAGCCATGTTATCCACCGTCAGTCATCGTATTTGCGTACACTTTAATTGGTCATAAAAAAATCCCTGACGAAGCAGGGATTTAAAAACTATCATCAAACATTTAGTTGAATCAGGCCAGCGCTTTGGCAGCCTCGACGAATGGCAGATCCAAGGCTGTTGATACTTCGTGACAAGTAATTTGACCACGGTAAACGTTCAAGCCGTTCAGCAGGTGTTTGTCTTCCTGCAGCGCCGCTTTGTATCCTTTGTTTGCCAGTTTCAGGATATACGGCAATGTCACGTTATTGAGGGCAAAAGTAGACGTGCGGGCAACAGCGCCAGGCATGTTGGCGACGCAATAGTGAACCACATCATCCACAATGAAAGTCGGCTCGCTGTGGGTCGTCGCATGAGAGGTTTCAACACAACCGCCCTGGTCAATGGCCACATCCACAATCGCAGAGCCAGGTTTCATCTTCTTCACCATCTCAGCTGTGACCAGCTTAGGCGCAGCGGCACCCGCCACCAGCACACCACCGATGACCAGATCAGCTTCCAGTACATGCTTTTCAATCGCGTCTTTGGTTGAGTACACGCACTGAACCTTGCCTTCAAACTGCGCGTCCAGTTTGCGCAGCACATCAATGCTACGATCCAGAACAACGACGTTCGCACGCAGGCCGACAGCCATCTGAGCGGCGTTCGCACCCACGACACCACCACCGATAATCACCACTTTCGCAGGTTCAACACCGGGAACACCAGCCAGCAGCATACCGCTGCCGCCGCGAGATTTTTCCAGCGCGAAAGCACCCGCCTGAATCGACATACGACCGGCCACTTCAGACATAGGCGCCAGAAGAGGCAAGCGGCCGAAATCATCCGTCACGGTTTCGTACGCAATACATACCGCTTTACTGTCCACCAGATCTTTGGTCTGTTCTGGATCCGGTGCCAGGTGCAGGTAGGTAAACAGAATCTGACCTTCACGCAGCATGGCACGCTCTACTGCCTGAGGTTCTTTAACCTTCACAATCATTTCAGCTTCTGCAAACACATCAGCGGCGGTCGGCAGAATTTTTGCACCGGCGTCAATGTAGTCCTGATCGCTGAAACCAATACCTACACCAGCTTGCGTTTCAACATACACAGTGTGGCCATGGGCAACCGCTTCGTTGACGGAAGCTGGCACCATGCCTACGCGGTATTCATGAACTTTAATTTCCTTTGGTACACCAATAATCATTGTAAGTTTCCTTGCGGCTTGTCAGAGGTTGTGAAAACAATAATGGAATACATTTGAAATGTGTCACCGTTTTTTAACCTAAAAGCAACAAATGAAACCAGTCATGACAGATTTGACAGCACATCACTCTGTTTATGACGATCATCACACTACAAAAGGTCAAGAAAACACCAATAATTAGCCCTTGGAACTAGTTTCAAGACCATTTCGCAGGCTTAAAGTCTAAATACAAAGCCAGTTAAAGCATTTTTGACCTTACTGATAATCTTCATTACTGAAATAAATGCAGAGATGCTGGCAGTTTCGTTTCAGCCATATAAAATGCTGGGTTTTACCCAGCAGCTTGGCTGTTCAGGGAGATTTATCACTATGGATAAGGATTTCAGCGGGGATAAATAAGAACGCCACCCTTAAGGTGGCGTGGAAAATCTGACGTAAGTGCAATATCAGTCTTCAATCTCCCAATCCATGTCGGGTAAGGCATCGAGATTGTCGGAGTAGCGCTTCAGGTTAAATTCACCGTCATTTTTCACCACATCAAACACTTCAATAGACAAGGCACAAGCAATCATCTCAATGGCTTCTTCCCTTGGTGTCCCTGTCATGACAAGGCGCATCAGAGTTTCTTTTACTTTAATCGGATTGCCTTCAGCCAGTTGATTTTCAACTGTTTCCACCAGCATTTCACCTGTCATGATCTCATCATCTTGCATATTGCCTGCCCTTCTTAACGCTTCACCAGTAAGATTTCCCCCAATCTTACCGTAGCCGGACAGGTAACACTAATTCGTCTGTTGCAGTGCGTTATTCTGGCCGTCGGGCCAGTGGGCGGCATTTCCTGTGATAATATCCGGTCCATTATGTGTGGTTTGCAGTGAAGTGATTGTCGATGAATCTTGATACTAAATGGTTGGAAGACTTTATCGTGCTTTGTGAAGTCCGAAACTTTTCCCGTGCGGCCAAAGCCCGGCACATTACTCAGCCCGCGTTCGGACGCCATATCAAATCTCTGGAAGAGGCCGTTGGCGTGCAGCTGATTGACAGAAGCACAACACCGATCAGCCTCACTCAGGCAGGCAAGCAATTCCATTCTCTGGCCCGCAATCTGCTGATGCAGCTCGATCTTGGCCTGTCTCAGTTAAGCAGCCACCCGCGGCCGGTTTTTACACCGCTTCGTATTGCAACGCCGCATTCGCTGGCCTCCCCCACCTTAATGAACCTGATGGACTTCGCCAGTCAGGAACTCAGTCTCGAATACAGTGTTGACGTACTCAGGCTGGATTATGCTATTGAGTCGTTAACCGAAGGGCGCAGTGATTTTCTGTTTGCCTTCGATGCACTGGCCTTGCATCAGCCGCCGTTTCAGAATATTGCCATTGGCGAAGGTCACTTCTATTTGGTCTCCGCGACCGATCAACAGGGCAAACCCGTCTTTACACCCGGTCCGGACAAGCTTACGCCCTTATTACGCTATTCTCCCGAAAGTTACACGGCCCGGCTGATCGAAAACGCCCTCGGGCAACCGGCTAATTTTCCCTGCCATCCGGTGTTTGAGTCATCGATGTGCCAGTTGCATAAAGACATGGCGCTCCGGGGTAAAGGCGTGGCCTGGTTGCCCGATTGCTTAATCGCCGAGGAATTAAAAGACCAGCGTTTGGTCCGCCTCAGCCCTGATGTCTGGCGTATTCCGTACAAAATCCGGCTGTACCGTAATCAGGCCCGGCTGCCTGATATTGCCGAAGCATTCTGGCAATACCTGCAACAACAGGCCGAAGCTGGCTGGCAACTCTTGCCGGCCGACTAATCCGGCAATGCTATTTGATACATTGATGCAGATTCAGCATCAACATACCGAAAACAGCATTTCACAATGTTCGCCCTTCTCCCCAAACTGCTTCTCAACCGATGTAGCAGATTGAGTATGGATACGTGACTACCCTGACTTTACCTGAATTTATTCGCCGCCTGCCCAAAGCCGATATTCATTATCACTTGCTGGGCGGGGTACGGCTGAGCACCATGCTAGACCTTGCCCGCAAGTACCAGGTTGATCTTCCGGAAGCCGAGGCCAAAAGCTACTATCGCGCCTACCAGACGCCTGGCGGCCCGCGCAAAGGCGGGATTGCGGCCCTGACATTCCTGTATCAGTTGATGCAGGAAACCGCCGATTATGAAAGAGTGCTGTTTGAAGTCGCAGAAGATGCCCACCACAGCGGCGTCAAATACATTGAAACCTTCTGGAATCCGTCCGATGTGGCTTTGCCCTATGCCGACGTCAATGATGCGCTGGTGCGCACCATAGATCATTGCCAGCAGGTGTTTGATATCACCATACGTCTGATCCCCTCCATCAACCGCGAAAAATCCCCTGAAGCCGCCGTTGCCATGGTGGAGGCCATGATTGCCCACCCGCACCCTTATGTGCTGGGAATAGGGATCGATTACAAAGAGCATCAGGCCCCGGTTGAACACTTCTGGAAGGCATACCGGCTGGCGGCGAGACACGGATACAAACTGACAGCGCATTGCTCTGAGTTTGGCCTGCACTGGCGCAATGTCGAAACCGGTATCGAACTCATCGGTGTTGATCGGATTGACCATGGCTACAGCATCATCAATAACCCGCAACTCACAGCGAAATACGCGGCGCTGGGTATACCTTTTACCGTGGTGCCGTCCAACACCTATTTTCTGCAGCAATGGCCGAAGCATGACGAATGGCGGGTAAAGCATCCGATACGTGCCATGGCAGAAGCCGGTCTGAACATTATCCCCTGCACCGACGACTGGCACATGCACGATACCAACACCAGCAAGTGTTATCAGGTGATGGTTGAGGATTTCGGTTTCGATGTGTACAGCCTGAAAACCATGATGCTGAACAGCCTCTACGCAAGCTGGCTGCCCACAGCACAGATTACACAGTGGGCGAAAGAATGGAGCCGCTGCTTTGATGAATTGTTTGCACAGCTGGACTATCAGCCGGCACTAAGCACCAAAGAATTAATTCTGTATCGACGTGAACATAACGGAAAGAAATAAATGGAACGTATAAAGGACTTTTTCAAACTGCAAGAAAATGGCACGGATATCAAAACGGAGTTTATCGCCGGATTCACGACCTTCGCCACTATGGCCTATGTGGTGGCTGTAGTGCCCGGCATGCTGAGCAAAGGCGGGATTCCCTTTGCCTCGGCGATGACGGTGACTGTCATCATGACAATACTCACCACCCTGGCGATGGCGATTTATACCAACCGGCCGTTTATTCTGGCGCCGGGCCTGGGCAGTGTGGCGATTTTCTCCTTCACTCTGCTGGGCGGCGGCGTCCCGCTGCCGGTTGCCTCCGGCATCGTTTTTATCAGCGGTGTGCTGTTTATGCTGGTTTCTTTCTTGGGGATCAGAAATTTCATCGTCCGCATCATACCGCCGAGCATTAAAGTGTCTGTCGGGGTCGGCATCGGGCTGTTTATCGCTCTACTTGGTCTCAAGCAGGCGGGGATAGTGGTCGCCAATGCCAAGAAAAATGTGCTGATTTTTGGCGATCTGGCATCGACCGACGCCCTGCTGGCCTTTTTCGGATTTTTCCTGGTGCTGTTTTTCGTGGCCCGCAAAACCCGTGGCGGTATTATTCTGGCGGTGCTGATCACCACTCTGGTGGGCATTCCACTCGGTGTGACCCAATTACCGACCCATATGTTTGCCATGCCGGGCGGCGTTGATGATCTGCTGTTTCAGCTTGATATCGCCGGCGCCCTGTCACCGCAGTATCTGCCTTTCCTGCTGGCCTTTTTTATTCCGGATTTCTTCTCAACTCTGGGCACCTTGCTGGGTGTCGGTGCGCAGGCAGGCTATCTGGATAAAGACGGTAACCTGCCGGGTATTGAGAAGAACTTCCACGTCGATTCTTGTGCGACTACCTTTGGCTCGTTGTTCTCGTGTCCGGTACTGACCACGTATCTGGAAAGCTCTGCCGGCGTCGAGGCAGGTGGCCGTACCGGTTTGACCGCGGTATTCACGGCAGCTTTGTTTGTTCTGACCCTGTTCATTTCACCGCTGGTGACACTGATCCCGACAGCAGCGACCGCCCCTGTGCTGATTTATATCGGTTTTGCCATGATGTCTTCGATGCGAAAAGTAAACTACGATGACATCACACAGTATCTGCCAGCATTTGTCTGTGTCGCCATGACCATCTTTAGCTTTAATTCGGGTAACGGTATTGCAGCAGCCATGGTCGTTTATGCATTCCTGAAACTGGCCACAAACCGCTATAAAGAAGATCACTGGTCTGTGTATCTCATTGCCATCTCAATGATTTACTACTTTTACGTCGTGGCAGGTCACTAAGCAATCGCCACCGGTGGCCGTTTAGGGAAGATAACAACATTCGGGCCAGCGTACTTGCTGGCCCGAATTCAATCGACTGGCAGGATAAAAGCGGCTTATACCGCGATATCCAGACTTCCCGCGCTCACGCCATTGAGCCGGAACCAACCCGCAATACTGAAACGCGGGCGGTGCGCTGGCAGCACCTCATGAGGAAAGTCTTCAGATAAAAACATCACCAGGCGCCCGCCTTTAGGCACCAGCTTTGTCAGAAAGCTCTCATCATCATGGTAGATCACCAGCTCTCCGCCATCCGTTTCCTGCCAGTCCTGATCGTTCAGATACAACACAGTGGTGAGAATACGGTTGGCTTTACCTCGAAAACTATCACGATGCTTTTTATAGAAATCCCCCTGCTCGTACTTGGCAAAATGCGCCTCGTATTCAAACAGGCCCAGATAAAGGTAGCGGTTAGCCGCCTGACGGATCTCCTCCATCTTATCCAGATAGCGATGAACCGGCTGGCCCATCTCTTCTTTCAGCCAATGAATCTTATCGCTTCGGATAGACGCCACATGCGTATGGGCATCCTGACGCCCAATGCCAGCTTGTGACCATTCAGAGGGTAAGCATTGCAACAATGCCGATATTTCGTTTGCAGAAAGAAAATCGTCCCACACACACCAACCCTGCGTGTGCAGGCTATCAAGCATAGTGTCGAGATCCATGCGATGAGTCCGTATTAGCCTAGCGTTGAGGCTTTATAGACACTCACCTTGCGAGTCACAAATCATTGATTGAATGGGAAAGAGAAAAAAAAATCATGGATAAATTTTACAGTTTCTCACCATAAAATAATCTGCTTAATGGTTATCCGCTGTTTGCCAGAACCCACTGTTCTATTTTTCTGGCAACGAAGGGATGTGTGAGCAGCCCCATATGGTTCACACTGCCAATAACACACTGATTGACGTCCGGAAAACCCACTGCCAGCTGCTGCTCATCCCCTTCTCCCAACGCACTCGCGACCGGCACCAGGCCATCACCGATACGGCGGCTTCTTTCATCCTGGGTTTGTTTGCTCAGACAGCTGGCGACAGCGTAACAGGCCACCCCGTCAGGTAAGGGAGGACGAAGCGGGTAAGGCGGCGGTGGCTCACGTTGCCAGTCGGAATGGCAGATGGTTCCCAGGCTGAGATCTTTACTGCCGGCGCTGCGCAGCCGGGTCAGGTTAACCACGGACTGCAAGTAAGGCACCGCCGCAATCCGGGTTTCAGCCCAGCTGGCCAGTTTCGCCAAGGGCGCACCGTTATGCGGGGTGCCCAGCGTAATCAGTGTGGTCAGCTGATTTAGCCAGCTCACCTGATGTCTGGCGGCATAAAAGCATGCACTCCTGCTGACCAGCCCGCCCATACTGTGGGCAATAATGACAATTTCCTGCACCGGACAGGGCCAGGCGGCAATCAGCTGCTCTAGCAATAAAGCGAAATCTTCACCATTGGATGAAATGTGGCGCCCGGTGTTGTAACGCAGATAAACAGGGGTATAGCCAAACTTCGCCAAATTTCGTCCATGGTCATGGGGCTTACGTTGCCATTGGCTGTCATTCATACACCAGCCATGTACACAAATCACAATCCGGGGCTGCGGCAGCGGCAATTGCCCGGCCAGCCTAATAGGATCCAGGCTCAGCGGCTGCATACCGCTGCTGAATGCCATTCTCTGGGCTAACCGGCTTTTGCGCTCTTCAAGCGCATCCCCCATCACACCGTTCATGGTGGCGATCACCAGATCGCTGGGCACCGGCGGCAAACCGGTTTCAACAAACTCCCCCAAACCTGCCCGCCACTGGCTCGCGTTGGCAAGAGCACGATCTGACAGATCGCTTAACAGCAACTGAAGTGTACGGTTAATCCGTCGCTTTAATACCATACTCACACCCTTACATCCGATCTCAGATCAGGCCAACCGCTGGTCATCACGGTGCAATGCTGCGATCTCACGACAGAACAAGGTTCTGGCAGGTCGCAGCCATATTAAGGATAGGATAGGGTCCACAGGCCATCTGTGTATGCCGGCATTGATGTGAATTACCTCAAGCTCTCGCACAAAACCGTCCCGTATCGCTCGCCAAGATAGAGCTTAGACTCTAACCTGCTAGTTAATAACAACACAAGGATCTCTTAACATGGAAGAGCAATTGAGCGCTACCGACTACTTCGATTTTCATCACCCGGCTATCCAAAACTTCAGTCAGCAAGTGACAGGTAACACAGCGGCCGAGAAAGCCATCAGTATTTATTATCTGGTTCGCGATGAGATTGTTTACAATCCCTACACGCTGCAAGATGGCCTGCCCAGTCTGAAAGCCAGCTATTGCTTTCAGAAAAACCAGGCATATTGCATCCCAAAAGCGGCACTTATGGTCGCACTGTGCCGTCAACATGGTATCCCCGCCCGTCTTGGTCTCGCGGATGTGATCAATCACTTATCAACGCCGGCATTGGTCGAATGGCTGGGAACAGACTATTTCGCTTTGCATGGCTATGCAGAAATCTGGCTGAATCAGGGCTGGGTGAAAGTGACGCCTGTATTCGATCGTGCTTTGTGCGAGAAGTTTAACGTTGAACCACTGGAATTTGACGGTAAACATGACGCCATTCTCCATTCCGCGACAAAAGATGGTAGCCAACACATGGAGTATGTAAAATACCACGGTTGTTTTGATGACATGCCCATTGAATTTATTCAAAAAACAGCCTCCGAGGCTTATCCGAAATTTGCCGATTTATTCAGTCAGAACCGGGCTAGCACTCAATAGTTTCGCACCGTCAAAGAGTCGCCATCAGGACGCGGTTATCCACTCTGTTTCATTTTTCCCTGATTAATCGCGATTCAAGAGTACAAGCGAGCCGGATAAAATATGATTATTTATTTTACTCTGAAAAGTTAATTCGCTTTTTTGCGTTAATTGCATACAATAACGGGGCAGCTGGAGAAGCTTTAGGAGAGAAGTAGTGACCACGCCAGTGAAAAAAAAGTCAACGTTAAAGAAATCACCCACTGTGGGTCCGACACTTACCCAGGATGATATTGTCTACGGACACATTTTTGATGCCATCCTGGAACAGCGCCTGCCACCCAACACCAAGCTTAATGAAGAAGCACTGGGTGAAATTTTCGGTGTCAGCCGAACCATTATCCGCCGTGCCTTGCTTCGCCTGTCTGTCGAGCAGATTGTTAAAATTCGCCCGAACCGTGGTGCCATTGTCGCTGCGCCTAATGTTGAAGAAGCCCGGCAGGTACTGAAAGCGCGTGAAGTACTGGAGCTCGCCATTACCGAGCTGGCCGTTGAACATGCGACCAGCGAACAAGTCGCTAAATTACGTGAACTGGTTAAAGATGAGCATGCGGCTTTTGACCAAGGTGATGTGGGCCGGGGTATCCGCCTTTCCGGTGAATTCCATATCCAGCTGGCCAGCATGGCCAATAACCCTCCTTTGCTTTCTTTCCAGCGCAGTATTGTGTCGCAAACTTCTCTGATCATTGCACTGTATGAAGTCGGCAACCGTGGTCAATGCTCCTTTGATGAACATAACCAGCTGCTGGACGCCATTGAAGCGGGTGAAACAGAGAAAGCGGTGTCGCTGATGCGCAGTCACCTGGGCCACATCAATGCCAAGTTAGCCCTTGATGATGAAGCCATTAGCAGTGACCTCCACGCTGTCTTTTCTGATGTTGTGTTAAAGCGAAGATAAATCGTAAACAATTTAACGCAAAATAAAGAACAACATTGTATACAATCACATCATGCCCTATACTGTTCTCAGTGGGGCATGCAGCCTACGCGTTCAGTTCGGTATTGTATAAGTTGGTGCTGCACGCTCCCACCCATTCCTCTTTTTAGCCTGCTCTGACTCATTTCCACCTGTATTCATCTTTTCTTGGTGTGCTTTGCTCACTGAGATCTTGCATCAAAAAATCACAAACTATCGTATACCACCAGGCTGCAGACTGAACGGTTCTGCCAGACCCTTTCTGCTGAATCAATCATGGGTTTTATGTTGGCTGACTGGATTTTCGCCTGCGCGGAAATGACGGTAAGTGATGAAATAACAATAAAAAAAAGGAATAGTGCCGCTGACACTATTCCCAAAGGGCACACAGTCTCCAAGGACAAAGAAAACTGTGCCTACCGTTGCCTCTTACAACTTACAACATAACTCAAGGAGTTATTCAGTTACCGGATTCCTCCTTCGGAAGAATCAGAATGGCGCGAAAATCATTTACATTCGTCAGTGTTGGACCGGTTGTTAACAATGAATCCAATTGTTTGAAGAAAGTGTATCCATCATTGTTGTCCAGATAGTCCTGGCTATTGAGTTCCAGAGCCTGTCCCTGGTGATAACTCTGCGGGTTCAGTACCGCACCGGCATTATCTTCTACCCCGTCAATACCATCGGTATCGGCGGCCAGTGCGAAGATCTGCGGATGGCCCTGCAGTTCATGATAAAGACTCAGCAAGAACTCACTGTTACGCCCGCCACGTCCCTCACCCCGGACTGTCACTGTGGTTTCACCACCAGACAGCAATACGCACGGCGTGGTGAACGGCTGTTCGCGGTCGGCAATCTGTTTCGCCAGTGCAGCATGTACCTTGGCGACATCGCGAGATTCACCTTCAATGCAATCACTCAGAATATGCGCCGGGATACCCCATTGGCTGGCCTCTTCGGCTGCCGCTTCCAGTGACAGCTGAGGGCTGGCGATCAGCTCGAACCTGGCCCGCTCCAGACAGACATCGCCCGGTTTGACCGTTTCAGATTCAGGGCTGTGTAACCACTCAGTGACTGAGTCGGGTACGCTCACCTGATAGCGGTTCAATATGTCTAAGGCATCTTTACTTGTGGTGGGATCAGCCACCGTCGGGCCTGAAGCAATCACCGTTGCCTCATCGCCGGGTACGTCCGAAATGGCCAGTGTAATCAGCTGTGCCGGTGCAACGGCCTTAGCCAGCCTTCCGCCTTTAATGGCAGAGAGGTGCTTGCGTACACAGTTCATTTCATCAATGGCCGCCCCGGATTTCAGCAAAGCTTTGTTGATTTGCTGCTTTTGCGAGAAGGTAATGCCGGGAGCAGGCAAACTCAGTAAGGCCGATCCGCCACCAGACAAGAGACAGATCACGAGATCCTTTTCGTTGAGCCCGGCAACCAGGTTCAGGATGCGTTCTGCCACTTCGCGGCCGGCATCATCCGGCACCGGGTGAGCGGCTTCGATCACTTCGATCTTCTGGCATTCTGCGGTGTGACCATAACGAGTCACGACCAGACCTTCCAATTCACCTTCCCAGACACTTTCCAGTGCTCTGGCCATTGAGGCGGCGGCTTTACCCGCCCCTATTACCACCGCTTTACCTGTTCTGTCTTCAGGTAAATAGTGTTTCAGGGTTTCACCGGGCAGGGCCTGTTTTACTGCACGATTAAACAGTGCAGTCAAAAATGCATGCGTTTCCATTTGCATGTTGCGCTCCACGTCAAGTTAGCTCCCAGTTACGGCAAGCAACAGGGGAAAAAACCCGAAA